>JAQGNM010000099.1 GCA_028291845.1 Massilia sp.
GCCCGGCCAGCGGCGACTACGACTGTGGCCCACTGATTAACCAGGCTCAACTCCAGCGGGTTCGCAAGTTCCTCGAAATTGCCGAGACCGACGGCATCAAATGCGCGGCGAAAGCATCGCTCGCCGCCGGGACGGATGGGGATGGCTACTTTCAGCCCCCGGTGCTGCTGCGCGACGTTCCGCATACCCATGCACTTGCGCAGGAAGAGGTATTCGGACCGGTCCTGGTCGCCATGCCCTTCAGGGACGAAGCACACGCCATCGAGATGGCGAACGACACGGTGTTCGGACTGGTTGCCGGCATCTGGACCACGGACGGCGCACGCCAGCTTCGCCTTGCACGGGCATTCCACGGCGGGCAGGTGTTTGTCAATTGCTATGGCGCCGGTGGCGGCATCGAACTGCCTTTCGGCGGCGTCAAGCAGAGCGGCTACGGACGCGAAAAGGGTCTCGAAGGCTTGCTCAGCTTTACCAGCGTGAAGACCATTACCTTGAAACACGGTTAGCGGGGAATCGTAATGTAGCGTGGCCGGCATGGCCTTGCCGCCGGCTCAGCGGACCATGCGGCCAATATGCGATGATGGTTTTCGCCGCCAGCATTGACGGCGTAAACTATCTTGATTTCAGGAACAACCATGCGCATAGACCCTGTCACTCTGAAAATTTTTCTGACGGTTATCGACGAAGGCAACCAGGCAAGGGCCGCGGAGAAGCACTTCATGGCAACGTCGGCTGTCAGCAAACGCATTACCGATCTTGAAGATGCCCTCGGCGTGCAATTGCTGGAACGCCGCAGCATTGGCGTCCGGCCAACCCCGGCCGGCGCCGCACTGGCGTCCCATGCGAAGCAAATGATGTTGTTGATGGCACGAATGCAGGCCGAAATGAGCGGCTTCGGCGACGGCAGCAAAGGCGAAATCCGGGTTTTTTCGAACAGTACGTCGATCGTCGGATCGCTGGGCGCCGCGATCCAGGCCTTTCTGAACGTCTATCCACAAACCGAAGTCCACCTCGAAGAATGGAGCAGCCCGTTCATCGTGCGCGCCTTGCGTGACGGCCTTGCCGACGTCGGCATATTCTGGTCCGGCGTGTCGACGGCTGGCCTGACCGTCTATCCCTATATGTCGGCAAAACTGGTGGTGATCGTACCTGAGTCCCATCCCCTGGCAAGCCGCGACAGCATTGACTTCGAGGAAACGCTGGATTACGACCATGTCGCCTTCCACGAAGGCAGCTTCATCTTCCGCATGGTGCAATCCTGCGCAGCCGACCTGAAGCGCAAGGTACGCACCCGGCTACAGGTCACCAGCTTTGACGCGATGCGGGCAATGGTCCGCTCGGGGATCGGTATCGCGATCATGACCGACATCACAGTCGGCAACCCGGACGAGCACTACGGCTTCAAGATCCTTGAACTGCGCGACAGCTGGTCCAGAATTGAATCGTTTATCGGATACCGCGACTTCGACACCCTCTCACGTTCCGCGCAGAACTTTGTGAATCATCTGAAGAGCAGAGCGCAATCTTCCGAGCCATAGCACCTTAGAGGTCCAAACCACATGTCAGTCAATATCGTCTTCCTCGACAGTAAAACCATTCCCATCCCAATTCCGCGGCCCGAGGTGCCGCTGACATGGACGGACCGGCATAGTACCGAACCGGACGAAGTGCTTGCGGCTCTGGCGCAGGCCGATATTGCGCTGACCAACAAGGTTCGCCTCACAAGCGAAATCCTCCGGCATTTGCCAAGGCTCAGGTATATATGCGTTACCGCTGCGGGCTATGACTGCGTCGACATCGATTATTGCAAGGCGCACGGTATTCAGGTCGCCAATGCTCCCGGCTACGCCGCCAGGAGCGTCGCCGAACATGTGCTGGCTTCCATTTTCCTGCTGCGCAAGCACTTGCTGAGCTATCACAGGGCGGCGACCGGCCGTGCCTGGTCGGAGTCCAAGGTTTTCTGTGTCCATCAATCTCCAATACAGGATATTCAAGGCACCATCGTGGGCCTGGTGGGTTCGGGCTCGATTGCACAGGAAGTGGCGAGGCTGTGCAAGGCGATCGGCATGCACGTCCTGTTCAGCGAACGCAAGGACAGCGCCATCACCCGACCCGGATATACGCCGTTCACGGAAGTGTTACGGCATAGCGACGTGCTATCGCTGCATTGTCCGCTGACCGCCGAGACGCGCGGCCTGATCGGCGAACCGGAACTCTCGATGATGAAACCGACAGCGGTGCTGGTCAATACCGCCCGTGGCCCCCTGGTCGATGAGCGAGCGCTCGAGCAGGCCTTGCTGAACGAGACCATCGCCGGCGCCGCGCTCGACGTCCTGCATGCAGAGCCACCACACCACCAGCACCGCTTCCTGACGGTGGAGCTCGATAATCTGCTGCTTACGCCACACGTAGCATGGGCAAGCACCAACGGCATTGAATCCCTGGTGAAAACGGTATCCAGAAATCTCCATACCTATCTGGAAGGCAGGGCCGAAAACCGCATTGCCTGAGCGCAGCGTTATCGATGCAGGCCGCTTGACTGGCTGTATCGGTCAGGTGGGACGGCTGTCCGTCAGCTGCGCTCGCGGCTCCACGTCACGCGTCGAACACGGCCTTCTGAATCCGATAATTTACCTCTTCCGTGTCTTCGGTGAAACTGCATTGAGCACAGGCACAAAGCGAAATACCGGGCACGCGGCCGACAGGCTTGACAAGGCCTCAAATGGAACAGGTGTTCCCGGCTCAACGGTATGCTGGTCCTGACGATGGTGCGCAACGGAA
>JAQGNM010000104.1 GCA_028291845.1 Massilia sp.
GCGCTGCCGGCTCGACCAGGGTGTCCTCCTGCTCCACCCAGCCGGCGCCCGGCGCGCACGGCGCCGCGATCTCCACTTCGAACACCGAGCCGCGCCCTGGCGCGCTGCTGACCCGCACGTCGCCGCCCATGCGGGTGGCCAGCTGGCGCACCAGGTGCAGGCCGAGGCCGGTGCCGCCGTATTTTTTCGCCACCGCGCTGTCGGCCTGGGTGAACGGCTGGAACAGCAGCGCCTGCTGCTCGGCCGTCATGCCGATGCCGGTATCGGTGACCCGGCCGATCAGGCGGTCGTTGGCGGTGTCGTAGGCCAGCGCCAGCTGTACGCTGCCCTGCTCGGTGAACTTGACGGCGTTGCCGCACAGGTTGAACAGAATCTGGCGGAAACGCGTGGCGTCGCCCAGCACCGCCGAGGGCAGCCGGCGCGCCACCGTCAGGTTGAAGGCGACGCCCTTGGCCTCGGCCTGCGCCGCCAGCGCCACCGCCACACTGTTGGCCACGTCCAGCGGCGCGAACGGCAGCTGTTCGAACTGCAGCCGGCCGGCCTCGATCTTCGAGATATCGAGAATGTCATTGATGATGTGGAGCAGGTGGCGGCCGTTGCGGGCAATGACGGCGGCGGCGTCGAGCCGTTCGACCGGCGCGCTGTTGCCGGCCCCATCGCTCTTGCCGCCACCATGTGCGGCCGGTTTGCCGGGTTTGCCGGGTTTGCTGATCATCATGTCGGCAAAGCCGATGATGGCGGTCAGCGGCGTGCGGATTTCATGGCTCATCATGGCGAGAAAAGCCGATTTGGCCCGGTTGGCCGCCTCCGCCGCCGATTTCAGCGCGCGCATCTGTTCCATGACGCGCTCGCGCCGCTTGAGCGAGCGGATCAGCACCAGAAAGGCGGCAACGATCGCCGCCACGCTGATGGTCCCGGCCAGCGCCAGCGCGGCCGAAAAGCGCCGCCACTGCGCCAGGTACAGTTTATCGGTCACGCTGACATGGATCACCAGCGGGAACTTGTCGATCAGGCGCGAGGCGCCCAGGCGCGGCGGTGAATCGCGCGGGCCGCCCCAGGCGACGGCATCGACACTGGCCAGCCAGGCGGCGCTGGTGGCGGTGCCGAGCGCGGCGCTGGCGATGCGCCCCATGCCCGCCTCGTCGTGCGGCCAGCGCGCCATCAGCATGCCGTCACGGCGGTACAGCGCCACCGTGGCGCCGTCGCCCAGGTTGATCTTCTGGTAAAAGTCGGCCAGCACCGTGCTGGAAAAGCCGACCAGCGCGAGTCCCAGAAATTCGCCCTTGGGCCCGGACAGGCGCCGGCTCAGATAAAACGTCCACTGGCCGTTGCTGCGGTTGCGCACCGGCGCGCTGATGTTGATCGCCAAGTCGGGATCGCGCACATGGGCCTGAAAATACTCGCGGTCGGACAGGTTGATCGGCGGCGCCGGCGCCGGGTGCGCGCGCGTCAGGTTGATGACGTCGCCGTTGGCGGCGGCGATGGTCGCCACATCGACCTGCGGCAAGCCCTGGATCTTGTCGCGCAGGCTGGCGAACCAGGCGGCGCTGCTCATCTGTGCGCGCAGCTGTTGTTCGTTGACGATGTCGGCGCCCTGCATGCTGTCGGCGATACTGTCCAACACCACCGAGGCCGATTTGACTTGCAGCGCGGTCTGCTCGGACAGCAACAGCGACAGGTTGTCGATCTGCTGCTGCCATTCCTCGACCGCCTGGGTGCGCGCGATCCAGATCGCCGCGCCGAGCGTGGTGACGACGGCGAGGACAAGAAAGATGGCGACGATGGTGGCGACGAAGCTGGAACGGGTGTTCATAAGTGGTCAAACAAAAGCGCACTCCTGCTTTTGTTCGGGTCGGGAAAATCACTGGCAAAGCCAATTGATTTCAGAGAAATAGGCATGCTAAGCGGCATGGTCGAACGGTCACGATACCATGGCCGAGCAACGAATAAAAAAAACACCGGCGCCGCGTTGGCGGGGCCGGTGTTCGATCATGAAGCCTGGCTTACAAATCAAACGTAGGCCGGCATGTCTTTCAGCAGTTTATCCAGCGTGATCGGATACTCGCGCACCCGCACGCCGGTGGCGTTGTAGACCGCGTTGGCGATCGCCGCCGCCACCCCGCAGATGCCCAGTTCGCCGACGCCCTTGGCTTTCATCGGCGAGGAGATCGGATCGGTTTCATCGAGGAAGATCACGTCCTGGTGCGGAATGTCGGCGTGCACCGGCACTTCGTAGCCGGCCAGGTCGTGATTGACAAAAAAGCCCTTGCGATGGTCGACCACCAGTTCTTCCATCAGCGCCGCGCCCGCGCCCATGGTCATGGCGCCGATCACCTGGCTGCGCGCCGACTTGGGATTGAGAATCCGTCCGGCCGCGCATACCGCCAGCATGCGGCGGATGCGGGTCTCGCCGGTCGCCATGTCGACGCCGACTTCGACAAAATGGGCGCCGAAGGTCGATTGCTGGTATTTCTTGTCGAGGTCGCCGTATTCCATGAAATCCTCGGCCAGCAATTCGCCGCCGGCCGCCGCCGAGCGCAAGCTGGCGGTTTTGCCGGCGCCGCTGACGTTGCCATCGGTGAAAGCGGCGTCAAGCGGCATGCCCAGCTTTTGCGCCACCTGTTCGCGCAGCTTGACGCAGGCGGCATACACGCCGGCCGTCGAGCTGTTGGCGCCCCACTGGCCGCCCGAACCGGACGACACCGGGAAGCTCGAGTCGCCCAGGCGCACCCGCACCTGCGACAGCGGCACGCCCATCATTTCGGCCGCGGTCTGGGCGATGATGGTGTAGCTGCCGGTGCCGATATCGGTCATGTCGGTTTCCACCGTGACGACGCCGTCGGCGCCCAGTTTTACACGGGCGCCCGATTTCATCGTCAGGTTGTTGCGGAATGCCGCCGCCATGCCGATGCCGACCAGCCAGCGGCCGTCGCGCACCTGGCCGGGGGCGGCCTTGCGCGCGCTCCAGCCGAACTTGTCGGCGCCGATGCGCATGCATTCGACCAGCTGGCGTTGCGAGAAACGCCGCTCGCGCTTTTCCGGGTCGACCTTGGTGTCGTTGATGACGCGGAACTCGATCGGATCGATCTTCAACTTTTCCGCCATCTCGTCCATGGCGATTTCCAGCGCCATCAAACCGGGCGCCTCGCCCGGCGCGCGCATGGCGTTGCCTTCCGGCAGATCGAGCACGGCCAGGCGCATCGCCGTCATGCGGTTGGCGCCGGCGTACAGCAGGCGCGTCTGGGCGACCGCTTCCTCGGGCGAGCCACCCTCGAGGTCGCCCGACCACGATTCGTGGCCGATCGCGGTGATTTTATAGTCGCGGCTGGCGCCGATGCGAATTCTCTGGATGGTGGCCGGGCGGTGCGTGGTGTTGTTCATGATCAAAGGACGCTGCAGCACCACCTTGACCGGACGATTCGCCGCTTTCGCGCCAAGCGCCGCCATCAGGGCGTCGGCGCGCACGAACAGCTTGCCGCCGAAGCCGCCGCCGATGTAGGGCGACATCAGGCGCACGTTTTCCTTCGGCACATTGAGCGTCTTGGCGACATCGCCGACGCCCCAGGCGATCATCTGGTTAGCGGTCCAGATGGTGAGTTTGTCTCCCTCCCACTGGGCAATCGAAGCGTGCGGCTCCATCATCGCGTGCGACTGGTCGGGGGTGCTGTAGCTGACGTCGAGGGTGACCGGCGCGCTGGCAAACGCGCCGGCGAAGTCGCCCACCTTGCTGTCAGGCTTTTTCTTGTCCGCCTTGATTTCCGGCTTGGCGGCCTTGGCATGGGCCAGGTCGTAGCGGCCCTTCTCGGGCGCGTAATGGACCTTGACCATGGCGGCGGCGCTGGTGGCCTGTTCGAACGTCTCGGCCACCACCACGGCGACGGCCTGGTGGTAGTGCTGCACGTCGGGGCCGGCCAGCAGTTTGGCGGTGTTCATCTTGCCCTTGCCGAGTTTGCCGGCATTGGCCGCGGTGACGATCGCCAGTACGCCCGGCGCCTTTTGCGCGGCGGCCATGTCGATACTGCTGATCTTGCCCTTGGCGATGCCGGCGCCGACGATCACGCCGTAGGCCGGCTTGCCCTTCGGTTCTTCGTGGTGCTCGTACGCATAATGCGCCGTGCCACTGGTTTTATGGGGGCCATCGATCCGGTCGGTCGGCTTGCCGATGACTTTTAACTGGTCGATGGGGTTGGTGGTTGCTGGGGTATCGAATTTCATCTGGTTCAGCCTTTCTTGGCGTCGTTCAGCACGGACGCGATGGTGCGTTGCACCAGCGGCAGCTTGAATGCGTTATCTTCCGTCGGCCTGGCGCCGGCCAGCAACTGGTCGGCCACCGCCTTGGCGCCGTTTTTCATTGCGGCATCGGCGGCCGGCACGCGCCACGGCTTGTGGGCGACGCCGCCGAGCGCGACCCGGCCGCTGCCGTCCGGCATCACCACCGCCGCCACCGAGATCAGCGCGAAGGCATACGACGAGCGGTCGCGCACCTTGCGGTAGATGTGGGTGCCGCCAAGCGGCCTGGGCAAGGTCACTGAAGTGATCAGTTCGCCCGGCTCGAGGTTGGTCTCGATGTGCGGCGTATTGCCCGGCAAGCGGTAAAACGAGGCGATCGGAATGGTCCTGGCCTGGCCGTTCGGGGCAATCGTGTCGACCGAGGCGTCGAGCAGCATCATCGCCACCGCCATGTCGCTCGGGTGGGTGGCGATGCAGGCATCGCTGGAACCGATCACCGCGAGCTGGCTCGTGAAACCGCCGATGGCGGAGCAGCCGCTGCCGGGATTTCTCTTGTTGCACGGCATGTTCGTGTCGTAAAAATACGGGCAGCGGGTACGCTGCAGCAGGTTGCCGGCGGTGGTCGCCTTGTTGCGCAACTGCTGGGAAGCGCCGGCCAGCAGCGCGCGCGAGAGCACGCCATAATCCTTGCGCACTCTGGCGTCGGCGGCCAGGTCGGTGTTGCGCACCAGGGCGCCGATGCGCAAGCCGCCGTTGGCGGCCGGCTCGATCTTGTCGAGACCGCCGCCGAGGCTGTTGACGTCGACCAGTTGCGACGGCGTCTCGATTTCCAGCTTCATCAGGTCGAGCAGATTGGTGCCGCCGGCGATGAACTTGGTGTTGGGAACGCGGGCGGCGGCGACGGCGTCCTGCGCCGCGCCAGGGCGCTGGTAGGTGAAGACCTTCATGCTTTTGCTCCCGGCATGCTATTGGCGTAATCGGTGATGGCGTCGATGATGTTCGAATACGCCCCGCAGCGGCAGATGTTACCGCTCATGCGTTCGCGCAGCTCGGCGGCTGAAAACAACGGTTTTTCAGTCAGGCTGCCGCTGACGTGGCTGGGCAAGCCGGCCTTGATCTCGTCGATCACCGCCACCGCCGAGCAGATCTGCCCGGGGGTACAGTAGCCGCACTGGTAACCGTCGTGCTTGATGAAGGCTTGCTGCATCGCGTGCAATTTATCCGGCGTGCCCAGACCCTCGATGGTGGTAACGCTGGCGCCCTCGTGCATGACGGCCAGGGTCAGGCAGGAATTGATGCGGCGGCCATCGATCAGCACCGTGCAGGCGCCGCACTGGCCGAGGTCGCAGCCCTTCTTGGTGCCGGTCAGCTGCAGGTTTTCGCGCAGCACGTCGAGCAAGGTGGTGCGGGTGTCGACCTGCAACTGCTGCTGCTTGCCGTTGATGCGCATCGATACCTTGCCGATGACCGGCGGCACCGCCGCGGTGGCGCCCGGCATGGCTGCGGTGGCGCCCTTCGGCGTCTGGGCGCCGGCCAGCGACGGCACCGCCGACGCCGAGGCGGTGACGGCGCTGGCGATGAGCAGATCGCGCCGGGTGAGTTTGAGATCGCTGAGATGGTCCATGGGGCGTGCTTCCTATTTGCTGAATATGGTTGAAACGGCGGCTGGGCGTGGGCTGGTGTGGTGCCGGCTGCGGCGGTGCGATGAACAGCAACAAGGGTCCATCTCGCTGAATTGCCGAAATATCACGTTGTCAGTCTAACTGCATTGTGCAATCTGCATTAACACTGTTGACCATGCCTGAGCGCGCCCGCCCGGCGGCGGCGGCCAACCCGGCGGCCAGCAATAAAATCAGCGCGGGCAGGCCGTAGGTGGCTTGATAGCCGGCGCCGTCGATCAGCATGCCG
>JAQGNM010000120.1 GCA_028291845.1 Massilia sp.
GAAGTAATTGCAAAATCATTCACGCCTGCGGAATAAAGTTGTTATCGTCAAAGTAATTGACGATGGCTCGCCGCAGTGCTAACAAAATATCGCGTGTATGCACACCTCATATGGGTTCGTGTAAACAGGCGCGACTGGCCCGCGGTGTTCCAGGTAGTGCGTAAATGCGAAGCAGCGCCTGCAGTAACAGCAGCCATTGACGCAGCAATTAAATGTGGCGTTGCGCCAGCAATCCTGCTTATGATATTTGCAGTTCAATTAATCGTCCGGGCGGCGCCGCCGGCATCCGCACACATGACTGATTCGTCCGACGACGACCGCACGGTCCTCGGTAACAGCGCGCCATTTGCGCCCGCGCCCTCCTCTGCCGCTGCCGAGCGCGGCAGCAATGCCCTGGCCATCGGCACCCGCATCGGCGAATTCGAAATCCTCTCGCTGCTCGGCGTGGGGGGCTTCGGCATTGTCTACCTCGCCTACGACCATTCGCTCGAGCGCAAGGTGGCCTTGAAGGAGTACATGCCGTCGGCGTTTGCCGCGCGCTCGACGCAGCTGCACGTGAGCGTGCTGGGCCACGCCCACCGCGAAACTTTCGAGGCTGGATTACGCAGTTTCGTCAACGAAGCGCGCATCCTGGCGCAGTTCGACCATCCGGCTTTATTGAAGGTATACCGTTTCTGGGAAGGCAACGGTACCGCGTATATGGTAATGCCTTTTTACCAAGGTCCGACGCTCAAGCAAATGCTGGCCGCCAGACCGGCGCCGCCCGACGAAACCTTGCTCAAGGCGATCGTGGCGCCTCTGCTCGACACGCTGACGCTGATCCACTCGCAAAACTGCTTTCACCGCGATATCTCGCCCGACAACATCCTTATGCTTGGCGAATCGCACCCGCTGCTGCTCGATTTCGGCGCCGCGCGCCGGGCGATTGCCGGCATCGACCAGGCCTTTACCGTCATCGTCAAGCAGAACTACGCGCCGATCGAACAGTATGCCGAGCTGCCCGGCATGACGCAGGGACCGTGGACCGACCTGTTCGCGCTGGCCGCCGTGCTGCACTTCGCCATCGACGGCAAGGCGCCGCCGCCTGCCGTCAGCCGCAGCATGCGCGATCCTTATGTGCCGCTGGCGCAGCGCTACAGCGGCCGCTTCGGCGACAGCTTCCTGCAAGCGATCGACCGCGCCCTGGCGGTGGCGCCAGCCGACCGCCCGCAAAGCGCGGCCGCGCTGCGCGAGCTGATGGGATTGGGCGCGGGTGCGCCGGCGGCGCCGCTGCCCCCGATTGCGCCGAAGGTGCCGGCTGCGCGCACCGCCAGCGCAAGACCAGGCTGGCTGCTGCCGGCTGGCGTGGCGGCGCTGGCGCTGCTGGCGGGCGGTGCTTACTGGGTGACGGGACGCACGGCCGACCAGCCGGTGCAAGCGGCCAAGATAGCGCCTGCCACGGTGGTGGCCGCGCCAGCGCCGGCTGCCGCCGTCGCCGATAAACCCTTCGACCCCATCACTGCCTTGCGCGGTGTGCTCGACGGCGCCAGCCCTGACCGTCTGGTGGCGGTCAATGCGAAGCAGCCGCGCGTGCTGATCGGCCGCGACAAGCTCGGCTTCAGCGTACGCGCCTCGCACGCCGGTTATGTGTACGTGCTGATGGTCGGCACCAACCGCAGTGACTTCAACCTGCTGTTTCCCAATGAAGCGGACAAGAACAACCGTATTGCCGCCGGCCAGACCATTGAGCTGCCGCGCAAGAACTGGCTGCTCGATGTGGGCGGCCCGGCCGGCGTCGACCAGTTCGCGGTGATCGTATCCGATTCGCCGCGCGACTTCAGCGGCGCCGGCCTGCAGCGCGGCGAGCTGTTCGGCGCTTTTCCGATCGAGCGCGCCGCGGTCTTGAGCCGGGACTGGCGCGGCGCCACGCCGCTGTTTGCCGGCGCCGCCGAGTGCGGCGCCACGGCCGGCTGCTCCGGCACCTACGGCGCCAGCATGTTCTCGATCGAGGAAGCGATGCCGTAAGCAGCGCCGCTGCGCCTTACTGGCGCGACAAGTTGACGATGGTGACGCGGCGGTTTTCGGGCGCCGACGGATCGGATGAATTCAACAGGTTGCGGTCGCCCTTGCCCACTGGCTCGAGGCGGGCGCGGTCGATCTTGTTGTTGGCCACCAGGTAGTCGCGCACCGATTCGGCGCGCGCCTGCGACAGCTTGAGGTTGTTGGCGGAGACCCCGCGCGGGTCGGCATAGCCTTCGATACCGAAACGGAACTGGCCCAGCTTGTCCGACGCCAGCGCTGCGCCAAGCACATCGAGCGAGCGCTTTGCCTGCTCGGTCAGGCGCGCCGAATTGGTTTCAAAGGTGATCAACAGGTTGGCCTTGGCCGGCTTGGGCGGCGCCGGCGGCGTGACGCTCTCGCCGGCGCGCATCACGCGGATGCTGCGGGTGCGTACCGGTTCTTCCGGTGCCAGCGCGTCGATCAGGGCAGACTCGCTGACCTGCCCTTCTTTCATGACGGTGGTTTCCTGCGCCAGCACCGATGAGACGGGCGCGACCGATGCGGCGGCGGCCAGGAGGAACAGCAGGGACGGGATTTTCATGACGATCCTTTGTTTGTTATTAAAAATTCGGTTGATGGGCTCGCTTTAGCGCCAGTGTGCCCGCCAACATCGATAAGGGCAGGCCAGAACAAAAGCGCGATACGGCTTGGCGGATGCGCAATGTGCTGCTATAATTTTGTCTTTCGCGGCTGTAGCTCAGTTGGATAGAGTACTTGGCTACGAACCAAGGGGTCGTGGGT
>JAQGNM010000169.1 GCA_028291845.1 Massilia sp.
ATGGCCCAGATGCCGTCCTTCTCGCGGATGTGGTTGGAGCCGGTGCCGTAGCTCTCTTCGCCGCACAGGGTCGCCATGCCGGCATCGAGCAGATTGCCGAAATACTTCCAGCCGGTCGGGGTTTCAAAACTGGGGATGCCGAGCGCCTTGGCGACGCGGTCGGCGGCGGTCGATGTCGGCATCGAGCGGGCGATGCCCTTGATGCCGTCCTGGTACCCGGGCGCCACGCCGGCGTTGGCGGCGATGATGGCCAGGCTGTCCGACGGCGTCACCGCCAGGCCGCGGCCGACGATCATGTTGCGGTCGGCGTCGCCATCCGACGCCGCGCCGAAGTCGGGCGCATCGGCGGCGAACATGATGTCGATCAGTTCGGCCGCATTGGCCGGATTGGGGTCAGGATGGTGGCCGCCGAAATCCTCCAGCGGCGTGCCGTTGATGACGGTGCCCGCCGGCGCCCCCAGCAGCCCTTCGAAAATGGCGTGGGCGTACGGTCCGCCCACCGCGTGCATGCCGTCGTAGCGCATGCTAAAACCGCTGGCGAACAGGCGGCGGATGGCGGCGAAATCGAACAGTTCTCCCATCAGCGCGGCGTAATCGGCCACCGAATCAATCACCTCGATCTGCATGCCTTCGAAATCGAAAACGCCGATACTGTCGACGTCCGGCGCAGGGGCGTCGACGATGCGGTACACGGCCAGCGATTCGGTGGCGATGTAGACCGCTTCGGTAAATTTTTCGGGCGCAGGGCCGCCATTTTCGCCGTTGTACTTGATGCCGAAGTCGCCGTCCGGGCCGCCCGGATTGTGGCTGGCCGACAGAATCAGGCCGCCGAAAGCGCCGTGCTTGCGAATCACGCAGCTGACGGCGGGCGTCGACAGTATGCCGTGCTGCCCGACCAGCACTTTACCGAAACCGTGGGCGGCGGCCATGCGCAGGATGACGCCGACGGCGGTGCGGTTGAAATAGCGGCCGTCGCCGCCGACCACCAGGGTTTTACCGTGGCAGTCGCCGAGCGTATTGAACACCGCTTCGACAAAATTTTCCAGGTAACCGGGCTGCAGGAATTCGGCGACCTTTTTACGCAGGCCGGAGGTGCCGGGGCGCTGGCCGGCGAAAGGGGTGGTGGCGACGGTGTGAATGGACATCGGGGTCTCGCTGTGAAAAGGTTGTCGGATACGGTTGTCGAATACGCCACGCTACCATAAGGCAGGCGCACCGACGCGTTCCGCTATGCCGTTTCAGCTTGCGCGCGATCGCTCACCAGCAGGGTCAACACGCCGGCAAGCGCCATGCAGGCGCCGCCCAGCACCAGCGTCTTGACGCTGTGCCCACCGAAGGCGTGCGTGGTCATCCAGCCCAGCAGCAGGCTCGATAGAATCTGCGGGATGACCACGAAAATATTAAACAGGCCCATGAAATACCCCATGCGCGCGGGCGGCAGCGCGCCGGCCAGGATCGCGTACGGCATGGTGAGAATGCTGGCCCAGGCGATGCCGACGCCGACCATCGGCACGATCAGCATGGTTTTGCTGGTGATGAAGAACAGGCTGGCCAGACTGGCGCCGCCGATCAGCAGGCACACCGCGTGCACCGCCTTGCGGCTGCTCATGCGGGCCAGGCGCGGCAAAATAAAGGCGGCCAGCGCCGACACCCCGTTGTACACACCGAACATGACGCCGACCCAGTTGCCGGCCGCCTGGTAGGCGGGCGACTGCGGATCGGTGCTGCCGTAGACGGTGTCGGCGATCGAGGTGCCGGTGTAGATCCACATGGCGAACAAGGCGATCCACGTAAAAAACTGCACCAGCGCCAGCTGCAGCATGGTTTTCGGCATTTGCAGCAGGCCGCCGAAGATGCCGCGCACGGCCGGGCCGAAGCTGCGGTTGTGCCGGCGCTCGGCGCGAAAGGCCGCCAGGTCGGCCGGCGGCGTCTCGCGCGCGGTCAGCACCGTCCACAACACGGCCAGGAAAAACACCGCGCCGCCGATATAAAAGGAGTAGCGCACGGTGTCCGGGATCATGCCGTTGATCGGTACGTTCGACACGCCGAAACCGTCCGAAAAAATGGTCGGCAGCAGCGAGGCGATGACGGCGCCGCAGCCGATGAAGAAGGTCTGCATGGCATAGCCGGCGGTCTGCTGGCTGCTATCGAGCTTGTCGCCGACGAAGGCGCGGAACGGCTCCATCGACACGTTGATGGCCGCATCCATCATCCACAGCACCGCCACCGCCATCCACAAGGCCGACGAATTGGGCATCAGGATCAGGGCGATGGAGGCGGCGATGGCGCCGGCGAAAAAGAACGGCCGGCGGCGGCCCCAGGTCGGGTGCCAGGTGTTGTCGCTCAGGTAGCCGATGATCGGCTGGACCAGCAAGCCGGTGACGGGCGCGGCCAGCCAGAAGAAGGCGAGGTCGTCGGGCTGGGCCCCGAGGGTGGAAAAAATGCGGCTGGTGTTAGCGTTTTGCAGCGCGAAACCGAACTGGATGCCGAAAAAGCCGAAGCTCATGTTCCACAACTGCCAAAATGTCAGGCGTGGCGTGCTGGCGGTCGGCGGGGTCTTGATTGCGGCGTGGGTGTCCATCGGGTCTCCGGAGTGTTCGGTCCGGACTTGGCACCGGCTAGGGCCCTTATGAGATAAGGCCAATATTTGTAGGAAAGTAACATGCAGGTTTCTGGGTGTCAATCTAAACTGTTCCATAGTAGAATCGCCGGCAGACGTGCAACAACATCAATACATTTGTAGTCAAAGAACAGACGCCGGGCGCGGCGCCCCACTTCCCCGGAGACTCCATGCTCGACATGCAACGGCGCCTGACGCCAGCCTTCAATGCCATCATCAGCCTGCCGTCGACGGCGATGGGCTTTGCCTTGTGCATCCAGATCTCGGCATTGAGCTGGCTGCTGTCGACAAAATATCACCTCGACATCCATGAAATCGGCATCGTCTGGGCCGCCGGTCCCACCGCCGGCATTCTCGGCCAGGTGATCATCGGCATGGTCAGCGACAAGGTGTGGTTCTGGGGCGGCCGCCGCAAACCGTTTATATTGATCGGCGGCGCGCTGGCCGCGCTGATGGTGTTCCTGCTGCCGCGCATCGACCAGGTGGCCAGCCTGCTCGGCATCGGCAACCTGCTGGTGGTGGCCGTCATCGTCGCGCTCACGCTCGACCTGTCGATCAATATCGGTTTCAATCCGACCCGCTCGCTGATCGCCGACGTCACCCCCGAGGGCGACGCCCGCACCCGTGGCTTTACCTGGATGCAGACCATCTCCGGCTTCTTCGGTGTGCTGGCCTACCTGATCGGCGCCTTCATCGACAACTACGCCCTGATCTCGGTGGGCGTGGTGATCGTGTTCGCGTTTTCGGTGCTGCCGATGTTGTTCGTCAGCGAGCCGCGCGACCTGGCCGTCGCCGACGACAGCGTGGCCGCCACGCCGACCGAATGGGGCCAGCTGTGGCGCATCTATTTCGCCCACGGCTTCGCCTGGCTCGGCGTGCAGTCGATGTTCGTCTACATCATCGCTTTTATACAGCAGCACATCATCGTGCGCGACGTCGCGCCCAGCACCTATGCGGCGCAGGCGGGCCACGTCATTGCCATCTCCTTCGCCGTCATGAACATCGTCGGCTTCCTCTTGCCCGCGCTGGTGCTGGCGCCACTGTCTCGCCGCATCGGCCGCGTGCGCACCCAGGTGGCCTGCATGGCGATCATGGCGACCGCCTACTTTGCCATCGCCACCATGGCCACCTCGCCGCACCGCCTGTACGTGCTGATGGCAGTGGTCGGCATCGGCTGGAGCGCGGTGGTCAGCCTGCCGTTCGCCATCATGAGCGAAAAGGTCGACAAGAGCCGCATGGGCTTTTATATGGGGATGTTCAACCTGTCGGTGGTGCTGCCGCAGCTGCTGTCGACCGGCGTCGGCTACGTCATGAAGGGCGCCGCCAATTCCAACGTGCTGTTTTATATCTGCGGCTGCTGCCTGGCGATGTCGGCGTTGTTGTGGTGCCTGGTGAGCGAAAACAAGGCGGCAGCAGCAGCCCCGTCAGCCGCCCCGCTGCCGGCGGCCCACTGAAGCACTGCGCCCGATCCTGATGGCTTTTACTGCCCGCGCAGCAGCCGGTCGAACTCGCCGCTGACGATCAGCGACTTCAATTCGGCGGCCCCGCCGATCAGGGTGCCCTTGACGAACACCATCGGATAGGTCGGCCACCCGGTCCACATTTTTAGTGCGCCGCGCGGGCGCCACTGGCTGAAATAACTGCCATATTCCAGGTATTTATAGGTGGCGCCGATGGCGTCGAGCGAGCGGCGCGCCTTTTTCGGATAGGGATGGAGAGCCATGCCGACAATCACCACCGGGTTGGCGGCAATCGGCGGTTTGACCTCGCCGACGATGGCCGCCTCATGGGTATCGATGGTGGCGCGCGCCAGTGGGTGGATATGGTCGTCGTCGAGGATGGAGCGGGTCATGGAGGATGTCCTGGGGGGGGTGATGGCCGATTAAAAAAGGGAATGGTGTTCAAACCATTCCCTTTTACTTT
>JAQGNM010000185.1 GCA_028291845.1 Massilia sp.
CGCCGTCGGCATGGCCGCCGACGCCCTGGTCGAACTGATCCTCGCCGGCCAGAGCACCGACGATGGCCTGCAGCTGACGGTGGCCACCGGCGCCAGCGACGGCCGCATGGAACAGATTTTTCCGCGCACGCCATTGGCCGCCACCGCGCCCGCCCGCGCGGGCTTGCTCGCTGCCTTCAATCCGCCGCCCCACCGCGTCACCGACATCGACGTCGGCGGCCAGACCTGGCGCGTCGACATCGCCGCCCGGCCGCGCCCATTGCTGAGCGACCATCTGGGCTCGCTGCTGGTGGTGGCCGGCGGCGCCATGCTGACCTTGCTGCTGTCGGCGCTGATGCAGTCGCTTGCGCAGCGTTCGCGGCGCGTCGAAAAGCTGGTGCAGGAACGCACCGCCGATCTGAAAATGTCGAACCAGCGCCTGATCGACGACGTCATCGACCGCCAGCGCACCGAAAAGGCGCTGCAGGAAAGCGAGCAGCGCTTCCGCCAGCTGGTGTCGATGTCGTCCGACTGGTACTGGGAGCAGGACGCGCGCTGCCGCTTCACCTCGATCACCGGCGGCTTCGGCGACAAATCCGGCATCAAGTCGGGACGGCTGCTCGGCAAGACCCACTGGGAGACCGCCCACGATGGCCTCGACAGCGACATCGGCCGCGCCCACCGCGCACTGATCGACGCGCGTCAGCGCTACAGCGGCTTCGAATACGCGGTGCAGGATGGCGACGGCGCGCTGCGCTGGTTCAGCGTCAACGGCGAGCCGCTGTTCGACGACGACGGCCGCTTCGCCGGCTACCGCGGCACCGGCACCGATATCACCGAACGCAAACGCTCCGAGCAGGCCATTCACCACGTCGCCCAGCACGACGTGCTGACCGGCCTGCCCAACCGCAGCGTGCTGCAGGACCGCCTCGGCCAGGCGGTGGCGTATTCGGACCGCACCAAGCGTCCCGTGTGGGTGATGCTGATCGACCTGGACCGCTTCAAGTTCGTCAACGACTCGATGGGCCACAAGGCCGGCGACGTGCTGTTGATGACGGTGGCGGCGCGCCTGCGCTCGGCGCTGCGCGAAACCGACACGGTGGCGCGCCTGTCGGGCGACGAATTCGTGGTCCTGCTCACCGAGCACGAGGACCAGCAGCTGTCGGTCGACATCGTGCGCCGGCTGATGGATTCCGTGGCGCAGCCGGTCATGTTGGGCATCAAGGAGTTTTTCGTCACCTGTTCGATCGGGATGTCGGTGTATCCGCTCGACGGCGCACCGGCCGACAGCCTGATCGAGATGGCCGACATCGCCATGTACCGTGCCAAAAAACTCGGCCGCAACAATTTTCAGTTCTATACGCCGGCCATGAACGAGGAAGCGATGGAACGCGTGCGCATTGAAAGCGCCTTGCGCAACGCCCTCGAGCGCAACGAGTTCGTGCTGCACTACCAGCCGCAGGTGGATCTGCAGAGCGGCCAGATCGTCGGCATGGAAGCGCTGATCCGCTGGCAGCATCCGGAGATGGGCATGGTCGCGCCCAGCCGCTTCATCCACGTGGCCGAGGAGACCGGCCTGATCGTGCCGATCGGCGCCTGGGTGCTGCGCACCGCCTGCCATCAGAACAAGGCCTGGCACGACAGCGGCGTGGGTGCCCTGCGCATCGCCGTGAACCTGTCGGCGCGCCAGTTCGGCGCCGCCAACCTGGTCGACGACTTGCGCAAGGTGCTCGAAGAAACCGGTCTCAATCCCGCTTGCCTGGAAATCGAATTGACTGAAAGCCTGTTCATGAGCGACGTCGGGGTGGCGGTCGACTTGCTGCATACGATGAAGTCGCTCGGCGTCAAACTGTCGATCGACGATTTCGGCACCGGCTACTCGTCGTTTTCCTACCTGTCGCGCTTTCCCATCGACGTGCTGAAAATCGACCGCTCTTTTGTGGCGGCCATCGCGCGCGATTCGAACGACGCGGCAATCGTCGCCTCGATCATCAACCTGGCGCACAATCTGAAATTGTCGGTGATCGCCGAAGGGGTGGAAACGGCCGCTCAGCTCGAATATTTGCAACGCCACGGCTGCGACCAGATGCAGGGATATTATTTCAGCAAACCCCTGCCGGCCGAGCAATTCAAGAACCTGGTGCTGGAGCGGCGCGGCCTGCCCGCCCCGGCGGCGACGGCTGCCGCCGCCTGAGTTGTCGGCGTTATCATGGCGCCGCAAAAATCGAATGACATACCGACATCATCGGTAAGAATTGGTTTATGATCTGCGTCAACGTGAGAAACGCACAAGATTGTTTCCACAACGTCCATCCTTCGAATCCGCCATGAGAACCACCATGAACTTCAGTACCGCCGAGCAGGAACGCAGCAGCGTCAAGCAAGTACGCACCGATTTCCGCACCCGCGACGTCATCAATCAAGCCATCGCCTCGATCCCCACTGTCGGACTGCAACGCGCCGCCGAGTTCCTGTCGGCGATGAATGTGCCGGCTGAGCTGGCGATTCGGACGCTGGTGTATCCAAAACGCCGGCGGCAAGTGTAAGAGATCAAACAAAAGTGAAAACCTACTTTTGTTTGGGTCTGGTCAGTACTACAAGGGTAAAACCGGCTTAGAGGCGCAAGGCCAGTCAGGGAAAAATAACCGGCGGAGCCGGATTATTTTTTAGGGACGCAAACCCGAGTCAGATCTAGGTTCGCCTCGGGGATCGTGGGGCGCCTGCGGCGCCCTGCCGACCCTGCGGCGCTGTTTGAGCGCACGCCGCTACTACCAATAATTCTGCCCCTCAAACACTTAAGCGCGTGATTCGATGTCGGCGAGCGATTCGCGGCCTTTGTCGGTGATGGTGTAGCCGCCTTCGGCGCGCTCGACGATGTGGGATTTTTTGCCGAGGAAGCTTGCCACTTCCTGCGGGATGCTGGCGGCGGGGTCGGCTGTCAGGGCGCGCAGGGCGGAGACGCAGCGGCGCAGGAACAGCACTTCCTGGCCCTTGTCGGTCAGGCCGACGCGGCCGTCGCGGCCGTATTGCAGCAGTTTCAGACCGGACAGGCGCTTGGCGTTGCGGCCGACGCAGGCATTGACCCTTTCCGGCGCCGGGCCTTTTTCAAGGTGTCCCAGGGCGTCGTATTCGTCGGTGGTCAGTTTTTCGTTTTTCATTGCCGCTTTCAGCTTTCAGTAAACCCGGGTCGGCGCCCATGGTAACCGCGCTGATCGGCGACGGCAAGCTTGCCCGACCCCCGCAGCAGTCCGGCAACTGGCGGTGGATCGCGTCAGCTGGCGCGCATCGCGCTGAGAATCAACCAGCTCAGGGGGATGGCGGCGCTCAGCACCAGCAAGGCTTGCACTTTGCGCGAGGCCAGCGGCGATGGCCGACCCAGCCGGATCTTGTTGTGCAGCGAATTTCCCATGATGTGTCTCCATCTCTTGTTGGTTTATTTCATGAATTCAATTATAGGACTGCGTGCCGCCAGCACGCGTCGCCAGCGGGATATATTCAAGATCTGTAGACATTTAGCAACAAACATTACTTTTTTAAAAACAACATCAAGACAAAGTTGCCGCGCCACATAGGAAGACGCCGCTATCGAACGACCTGCTAGGATGGTGTAATCAAAAGCACATGAGTTTTTGCGACGTTTGTTTTGCCACGTTCGCTGCTTTTCAGTTCCCATCCACCTTCAGGAGAAAACCATGACCAATCCCACCGGCACCGATCCCAGCGCCAGCCCGCCGATGCTGGACGAAGCCGACATCGGCAGCGGCGAAAAAACCCCGGCGCAGAAAGAGACCGAGGAAATGATCCGCCAGATTCCGCCCCTGCAGTCGGATCAGCAAAACAGTCAGCAGTCAGGCGAGCCACCCGATCAGCCAGCGATCACCTCGCCGTCTTGACCATCGCCCGCTAGGGAAGTACTGATTTATTCTGGCGAATGGAATCGGTCACGCAAAAAGTGCTCAGCAAGGCGCAACACCGCAGCCATGCCGAGGCATGGCGAGGATTTGCAACGCAGCTGGGCGCTTTTTTCGTGTGCCGAGTCCGTCGTCATGAATTAATCAGTGCTTCCCTAGGCCTTGATCGGCGGCGCCGGCTGCGTCGGCTCCTGGACCGGCGCATGGTCCGGCGGCGGCACGTCGTCCGGATTCGGGTTCGGTCCGGACGGCGGCACGTCGTCCGGATTCGGTCCGGGCGGCGGCAGGTCGGGGTCCGGCGTCGAGTGGGCGTAAACGGGCTGCGATAGCTGATGTTGCTGCGTTTCTTGTACGGTATTGCGCTTGGTCATCGTCGTTCTCTTCTACCCTTGCGGGCAATATGAATCGTGGCAAACCGCGCTGCGCGTTTGCTTGCTATCAATCAAGGTGCTGTTCGCTGTTGCGTTCGTGCTCAGCCGCCCTGCATGGAGAGCACGTTGTCGATCTCCGTGCGCGCCACTTCGATGGCCGCGACCCGGGCCGCCTCCTCGGTCATCTGGCCGTTGACGGTATGGCTGCGCTGGCGAACTTCGCCTTTGCCGTCGAGCGGGGTCAACCTGTAGTCGAAGTCCCAGCGGTCTTCGCAGTCCTGCCTGGCGGTTGCCTCGATCTTGTAGCCGCGGTATTCATTGATTAGTTCGCTTGTCATGTGGGATGCTCCAGTGGTTTTTTGGCAGATTTTCCAACCCTGACACTAGCATGAAGCGCCGCCGTGCCTCCCCGCCAATCGTGCGCCGGCTTGCCGGGCCGAGTCTGGATATAGTGTTTGTACCCTTGGCAATTTGCCACGCCCTTCATGAAAAGGACAATCCACCGATGAGCAATCCCTTACTGCCCGCCATTCTCGCCGCCAGCGTCGGCATCGCCGCCGGCCAGGCCGACGCCGAGCCCATGAAACTGGCCGAGTACATGGCCCTGAGCGGCCCGCCGCCGACCATCACTGTGGCCTACGGCAAGGCGCCCTCGCAGTACGCCGAGCTGTTCCGTCCTGCCGGGGCCGGGCCATTCCCCGTTGCCGTGCTGGTGCATGGCGGCTGCTGGACCAGGCAATACGGCGGCATCAAGCAGTTGCGCAGCCTCGCCGGCGCCCTGGTCAGCGAAGGCATCGCCGTGTGGAATATCGAATACCGCCGGGTCGATGAGGACGGCGGCGGCTATCCCGGCACCTACCAGGACATCAACGCCGCCCTCGAGTTGCTCGGAGCCCACGCGGCGCCGCAACAACTCGACCTCCAGCGGCTGGTCGCCATCGGCCATTCGGCCGGCGGCCAGCTGGTGCAATGGCTGGCCGGGCGCGCCAGGATCCCCGCATCCAGCCCGCTGTTCCAGTCGCGCTTTCTGCCGGTACGCCAGATCATCAGCCTGGGCGGCCTGGCCGACCTGCGCCGCGAGGAAGCCCTGATCAAGAGCAGTTGCGAGCGCGATCTGGTCGACCTGACCGGCGTGCCGAGCGCCGACCGCCCCGATGTATTCGCCGACACCAATGCCGCCGACTTGATGCCCAACGGCAGCCACACCACCCTGATCACAGGCGAGTTCGACACCGTGTCGCCGCCGCGCGTGGCGCACGACTACGCCGCCCGCGCCAAAGCGGCCGGCGACGGCGCCACCGTCATCATCCTGCCGGGGGCCAGCCACTACGACGAAGTGGCGCCGGCATCGCCGGCATTCGCCCCGGTGATGCCGGCGATCCGGCGCGCAGTCGGCCTGGGGGCGGCGCCGGTGTCACCGGCGCACAACACACGCGTCGATTAGGAAGCGATGGGGGCGCCTTTTGGTTGTTATTTCCACTGGGCAAGTTAAACTGGCAGCAGAGGCGCGATCCGCGCGACCTGCCGCCTTCATCGGCACAACATCAGCACAAACGTCAGCAGGATTACCATGCTCAGCAACGATTCCACCCAAGCCACCACCCTCCACCACGCACCACCTGTGCACGACGAAACCGGCCAGGAATTTCTCGCCTTTACGATGGGCGACGAAGAATACGGTCTCGACATCCTCAAGGTGCAGGAAATCCGCGGCTACGAAGCGGTCACCCGCATCGCCAACGCGCCACCTTTCTTCAAGGGCGTGATGAATCTGCGCGGCGTGATCGTGCCGATCGTCGACATGCGCATCAAGCTCAAACTGGGCACCCCGACCTACGACGCCTCGACCATCGTCATCGTTCTCAACCTGTCCGGCAAAGTCATCGGCATGGTGGTCGACCGCGTCTCCGACGTCACCACGCTTACCGCCGGCCAGATCCGCCCTGCCCCCGACATGGGCGGCGAAGTGGGCAGCGACTATCTGATCGGCCTGGGCACGCTCGATGAGCGCATGCTGATCCTGGTCGATATCGACAAGCTGATGTCGACGCCCGACATGGCGTCGCTGAACGGCTAAGTTAAATAGCCCGGTTAAACAGCCAAGCCGGCGCCAGCATGTACGCTGGCGCACAGACTTTCTGTCCTGATGGAACTAATCTGATTTTCACCGATTACGTTCCCCAGGACACTCCTTGAAATCTTCCGTCTCCCCAGTTTTTGCCGCCCTCCTCGCTGCCAGCCTGAGCTTTACCGGCAGCCTCGCGTGTGCCCAGACCGATGCGCCTGCGCCGGCTTCCGCAGCAGCGGCTCCCACCGCCACGCCCGCACCCGCATCGACAGGTGCCGCCGCCGCCGCCAACCCGCTGTCGCCGGAAGTGGTCAACGCCGCCGGCCGCGACGGCGCCGTCGCCCCGGCCGCGAAGGCGTCGAAATCCAGCAAAGCGGCCAAAGCGGTCAAGCCGGGGAGCGCCGCCATCCTGCGCGCTCAGGTGTTGCTCGACCGCGCCCACTTCGGCGCCGGCGAGATCGACGGCGCCACCGGCAGCAACATGAAAGCGGCGCTTGCCGGTTTCCAGAAAGCGCACGACATCGCCGGCGACGGCACCCTCGACAGCGCCACCTGGGCCGCCCTGAACGCCGATCCAAGCGACGCGCTGGTCACTTACACCCTGCAGGACAGCGATGTGACCGGGCCGTTCCAGCCGATTCCCGAAGACATGGCCGCCAAGGCAAAAATGACCGCGCTCGGCTTTGCCAGTGTCGAAGAAGCCCTCGGCGAGCGCTTTCACGCCAGTCCGGCATTGCTAAAGCGATTGAATCCAGGCAAGGATTTCACCCGCGCCGGCGAGCAGATCGTGGTGCCCAATGTCGAAGGGGCGGCGCCCTTGCCGAAAGGCGGCAAGATTGTCGTCAGCAAGGCGGCCAAAACACTGACGCTGTACGACACCGCCGGCAAGATCGTCGCCCAATTCCCCTCTTCCACCGGCAGCGAGCATGACCCGCTGCCGCTGGGCGAGTGGAAAGTCAACGGCATCTCGAAAAATCCCGTGTTCTGGTACAACCCGAAACTGTTCTGGGACGCCAAGCCGGGCGAATCGAAAGCCAAGATTCCACCCGGCCCGAACAATCCCGTCGGCGTGGCCTGGATCGACCTGTCGAAGGACCATTACGGCATCCACGGCACGCCGGTGCCTTCGTCGATCGGCAAGACCCAGTCGCACGGCTGCATCCGCCTGACTAACTGGGACGTGGCCACCTTGATGACCTCGGTCGGCGCGGGTACCCAGGTGGTGTTGCAGGACTGAAGCGCGTTTCCCATAACCTTCCCATAACTTTCCCATAACAACTACAAAAGGAGAACCTCATGAAATGGTTGCTGACCTTGATTCTCGGCGCTTTGCTGGGCGCTGCAGGGCTGTTCGTGTATCTGCGCCAGGTGCCTCATGACACGCCGGTGAGCACAGTGGTGGTGCCGACGAATACGGGCCCGGCCGTGGTGGCCCCGCCCGCCGCCCCGGCGCCGGGTTCGTCCGCCGCAATCGACCCTGCGCTGCCGCCGGCGCCGGTGGTGCCGACCGACCTGAACGAACTGGACCTGCCGCTCAAGCCGTCGGCGGAAGAGACCGCTGCCATGAAAACCATGCCGCCGGTCGCCGGCGCAGCCTCGGCGTCGGCCACGGCAGCCGCACCGAACGGTGGCGCCAAGCTGCTGCTGCCGGTCGAAGGCATCAAGTACGCCAAGCTGTCGGACAATTTCAACCAGCCGCGCGGCAGCGAGCGCCATCACGAAGCGCTCGACATCATGGCGCCGAAAGGCGCCAAGGTCTTCGCGGTGGCCGATGGCAAGCTGGTCAAACTGTTCAACAGCAAGCGCGGCGGCCTGACCATCTACCAGTTCGATCCGACCGACACCTATGCCTATTACTACGCCCACCTCGACCGTTACGCCGATGGCGTCAGGGAAGGCACGATGCTCAAGCGCGGCGATCTGATCGGTTACGTTGGGGTGACGGGCAATTCGGATCCCAAGGCGCCGCATTTGCACTTTGCGGTGGTGGAATTGACGCCTACCAAAGAATGGTGGAAGGGGACGTCGATCAATCCCTATCCGTTGATGGGCGATTAGTACGGGGACTGGCACAAGCGCGCAGCGCGCAGATGCCTGTCCCATTTATGATCTGAAGCATTACAGCAGAATAGTTTGCTTCAATGCGAACAATGGGACAGGCATCTGCGCTGCGCTTGTGCCAGTCCCCCCTACTCGTCGATATCCGCGCCGACATTGATCGCCGCGTAGGCCCGCTGCACCGCCTTCGCCTCTTTACTATTCGCCCCATACAATTCCTGCGCCGCCAATAACACCTTGGCGCGGGCATCGGCATAATTGGTCGAGGCGGTAAACTTGGTGGTGGCGGCCTTGAACCAGATCCGGTACGCCTTGTCGTTGCCGATGCCGGTCATCGCCAGCGGCTTTTTCACCAGGTATTTCGAATAGAAATCGCTGGTCTTGGCGGCGTTCGAGCCCTGCGCGAGGAAATAAAACATGCGGTTGTTGGGGCCGGATGAATAGTGCACGTCGAGCCGCTTCAAGGTCGTGCTCCAGGCGTCCGGGCTGGCGCCATCCTTGCTGGGCTTGAACATGTAGCGCAGCGGGGTGCCGTTCTTGGAAATTTCCTTGCCGATGCCCCAGTCGTTGCCGGTCAATGGAATGCTGGCGCCGGTGCCGCCGGCGCGCGCGTACGCTTCCACCATCTCGCCGTTGATGTCCGAACTGGACTCGTTCAAGCCGCCCGATTCGCCCGAATAGGTGAGATTGGAAGTGGCGGCGGTGACGCCGTGGCCCATCTCGTGGCCGATGACGTCGATTGATCCCAGGCTGTTGAAGCTGGAGCCGTCGCCGATGAACATGCATTTGCAGGTGTCGCTGTAATACGCGTTGTCGTAGGCGGTGTTGACGTGGGCGGCGATGTAGGTGGCGGTGTTGTGGCCGTCCAGCGACTGCCAGCCGAGTACGCCTTTGAGCGTGTCGTAGGTGTTCATCAAGCCCCATAAGGCGTTCACCGCCGCCGTCTGGCCGTTGGCGTTGGTGGTGGAGCCGCCGGCAATGTACTGCTTGCCGTCGCCCCAGGTATTGGTGGAATTGCTGTAGACACTGCCAGCGGACGTTCCATGGTCGGCATTGGTGATCGCCATGGCGCCGTAGGTGCCGCCGGTGCCGCGCGAGGCATCGATCATCTGATAGCTGTTCTTGACCAGGGTGGTGTTGATGGCGACGGTGCCGTTGTACTGGCTGTTGCCGACG
Organism: Massilia sp.; assembly: GCA_028291845.1. Classification (GTDB taxonomy): domain Bacteria; phylum Pseudomonadota; class Gammaproteobacteria; order Burkholderiales; family Burkholderiaceae_D; genus JAFCUW01. Next base: position 9,564 of record JAQGNM010000185.1, read on the forward strand.
CCGACCACGGTTTGCAGCATGCTCCACTGGTTGAGCACGTGGCCGTCCCTGGCGCTCACCACGGTGTCGTAGAACAAGGGCTTTTTGCCCACATGCATGCGAGTGTGCACCAGGTACGCCAGTTCGTACGATTCGACGACATCGCGCACGTCCAGCGCGTTCAGTTCGGAATCGTTCTTGGTCAACGCCGTCGACAGTCGCTCCGTCTTGACCACTGGATAAATGATCAATTCGGCGCTCGGCGGCACCTGGTGGGTGGCGCCGGCCGGCTGGGTGCGTAGCGCGGCGTCGATGGCCGCCTTGGTCGACAGCACCGGGGTGACGTCGAAGTCGGAGGTGGATGGGCCGATGCGGTTGGCGGCGCCGCGGCCCAGGTTCTGGCCGCGGTCGGAGGCGCTCACGCTGATGGCCTTGCCGGCGCTGTCGGTGACGACCACCGCGTCGGAGCCGAAAATGCGCACTCCTTTATAGGTGTGGTCGAAGCGGCTGACCTGGGTGCCCTGCGCGCCCGGGTGTTGGCGCACAAAGACCACCCCGTGGTTGGCGTCGAGCCCCAGGGCGGCATTTTGCGCCGTCAGCATGGCGGCCAGGCCGGCGGTGAAATTCGATGTCTGGGTGGTGGGCGGACTCATTAACGGGGCGGCGCTGGCGGGCATGGCCAGCAGCGGGATGGCGCCCAGCGCGCCGGAGATGGCGGCGGCCAGGCACTGGAGGCGGATCATCATGGGCATTCCAATCATGAAGGGGGCCCGCGGCAGTGCGGGCACCCCAGCATCTTGATTTAGCCATGCGGAAATACTTTGAGCGAGCGCAAAAAAGCCCCGGAAGGCGTGAACCGTCGTGGGGCTGCCATTACGCTAAATAACCATCACTCTGCGATGTCGGTGCCTACATTAATTGCGGCATAGGCCCGCGTTACCGCTTTCGCTTCGGCGCTGCCGACGCCATACAATTCCTGCGCCGCCGCGATCATCTTGCTGCGGGCATCGGCGTAGTTGGTCGACGCGGTGAACTTGGTGGTGGCCGCCTTGAACCAGATGCGATAGGCCTTGTCGTTGCCGATGCCGGTCATATTGCGTGGCGACTGGGTCAGGTAGGCGCTGTAGTAATCGCTGGTGCTGACCGAGCTCGACCCCTGCGACAGGAAATAGAACATGCGGTTGTTCGGACCGGACGAATAATGCACGTCGAGCGACTTGACCTTGGTGCTCCATGCGTTCGGCGAGCTGCCGTCCTTGCTCGGCTTGTACAAGTAACGCAGCGGCGTGCCGGTCTTGGAAATTTCCTTGCCCATCACCCAATCGTTGCCGGCCGGGATGACGGTGCCGGTGCCGCCGTTGCGGGCGTAAGCTTCGACCATTTCGCCATTGATGTCCGAACTCGACTCGTTCAGACCGCCGGACTCGGCGCGGTAGGTCAGATTGGAGGTGGCGGCGGTGACGCCATGGCCCATCTCGTGACCGATCACGTCGATCGAACCAAGGCTGTTGAACGATGAGCCATCGCCGATATACATGCACTTGCAGGTATCGCTGTAATAAGCGTTGTCGTAGGCCGTGTTGACGTGGGCGGCGATGTAGGTGGCGGTATTTTTGCCATCGAGCGACTGCCAGCCAAGCGTGTTCTTCAGCATGTCGTAGGTATTCATCAAGCCCCACAAGGCGTTGACGGCGGCGGTCTGGCCGTTCGCATTGGTGGTCGAACCGCCGGCGATGTACTGCTTGCCGTCGCCCCAGGTGTTGGTGCTGTTGGTGTAGACGGCGCCGGCGGTGGTGCCGTGATTGGCGTTGGTGATGGCCATGGCGCCGAAGGTGCCGCCGGTGCCGCGCGTGCCGTCGATCATTTTATAGGTGCCGCCGGACAGGGTCGTGCTGATCGGCACGGTACCGTTATATTGGCTGTTGCCGGTGCCGATCACGGTTTGCACCATGTTCCACTGCTCCAGCACTTCACCGTCGGTGGCGCTGATGATGGTGTTGTGAAACTCAGGCTTGTTGCCATTGATATTGCGGGTGGTGACCAGGTAGGCAAGCTTGTAGCCGGTGACGACCTCCTCCAGGTCCAACGCGTTGAGCCGGTCTTCCGGCTTGTTGATGGCCGAGGCGACGCGCTTTTCAACCGTCACCGGGTAGACGATCAATTCGGCGAATGGCGGATCGATCGGCTTGCCGTTCGGCGACACCGACTTGAGCACCTTGTCGATGGCCGCCCTGGACGACAGTTTCGGCGTTACGTCGAGGTCGCCCTTGGCCAGACCCTTGCGGCGCTCCGACACCGATTCGCTGATGATGCTGCCGTGTGGGCCGCTGACCACCACCGATTCCGACTCGAACACCCGTATACCCTTGAAGGTATGGTCGATGCGGCTGATGGTGGTGCCGATGACGCCCGGGTGCTGCTTGGCGATGGCGAAGCCATGACGGCTGTCCAGACCGGCCTTGGCGCGGCCGGCACTCAAGGCGGCGATCAAATTGACATTCTCGTCGGCCGCGCGGGCCGATGGAGCAGCCATCAGGTCGGCTGCGCCGGCAGAGACTGCCATCATCAAGGGCAGTGCGGCAATCGTTGCAGCCAACAAGGTTTTTCTCAAAGTCATCTCATCTCCAATCAGTGCATCGAATAGTGGTGGTCGCCGCGTTGGCGCGCGATACATACACAGTATTTTCGATCACTCACTGGCGTCAAGCGAATTACACTTTTGAGACACTTTGCACCAAACAGTCCAGATCTGGACATTGTTAAACGCGCAATACGGGGCACGCCGCACGGCATCACACGTCATCAAGGCGTCATCAGGGACTCATAAGATGGCTGTGCCTGGGGGCCGGATGCGGCCGACCGGCAGCTTTGCCGGTCGGCTCGAGCATCGGCACCAGATTTCAGCGGCCGTTCCAGTGGCGGTCGCCACGCCAATGCTGGCGGCGCCATTGCTCGCGACGCCACTCTTCCCGGCGCAGCTGCTCGTGGCGCAGCCATTCGCGATGGCGCCATTCGGCCTGGCGGCGGGCGCGCAGATCGTAGCGGCTGTCGTAATAGCCCTGGTGATAGACGCGCGGCGGTCCGTAATAGGCGCGCGGTGCATATGGCTGGGCGTAAACCGGGGCGCCGATGTTGACGCCGACCCGCACTTCGGCCGAGGCCGGCGCGGCGGCGCTGGCGGCAACAGCGACGATGGCGGTGGCGCTTAATACTTTCAGAAAATTATTCACTGTGTTCTCCTGTATTCATGCTGCTCGCTGCAGACAGGCACACTGTAGAACCGTAGCGCGCGCGGCGGTGAAAGCGCCGCGCAACATTTGTAACACCAGGTAAATGCCACGCCGCGCGATCAGGCTGGTCCGTCGCTGCGGTCGCGCTGGCGGTCGCGCGGCAACAGGCTGGTTTCCGACAGCACCCGGCCGTGACGGTTGCTCACTTCCCCCGTGTAACGGGCGAACGAGGTATCGAGCTCATCTTCGAAATCGTGGTCGCGATTGCCCGTCCACGCGCAAAATTGTGAAATCGCCGCGCGAATCAATTCCGAGTTGCTGCGCTCGCTGACCTCGAACCCATGCAGCGCCCGGTTCTTGAAGCGCAGGGTGTAGGTGCCGGCGAAACTGCCGTCGCGGCTGGTGATCTTGAATAATTTTGGCAGGCCGAAGCCGTGCTTTCCCGATGTGCTGCTGTCGATTTGACAAGCGCCCCAGGGCTCTATGTGAAACAAATACAAGTGCCGCCTCCGCTTCCGAACTGTTCAGTTTGACAAGGTTGGAACGTGCCGGCAGGCCCCGTCCATGACCTTATACGCGGCAGGCGGCGATTCGGATGCGGCGCAGGGATAAAAAATTAGAAAAGCGTTTGCTGGCGGCTGGTCAGCGCGGTGAAATCGTCGCCCACGAACGGCAGGATGGCGTCGGCGATGGGCTGCAGCTGGCGGCTGAGGTAATGTTCGTAGTCGATCGGCGACTGGCGCGCCTCGAGCGGTTCGGGGCCGTTGACCGTGATCACGTAACGGATGGTGCCGCGGTTCTGGTATTGCAGCGGCCGCCCGTGACGGCGGTTGAATTCGTCGGCCAGGCGCGCCGCCCGCACCTGCGGCGGCACGTTGCGCTCGTAATCGTCGAGCGGGCGGCGCAAGCGCTTGCTGTAGACCAGCAAATCGTCGTATTCGCCATTGATGGTGCGCTGCGCGTAATCGCGCACGTAGTCGCGGTAGGGTTGGCCCCGGAAAATCTTCAGATACAGTGCCTGCTGGAACTGCTGGGCCAGCGCGGTCCAGTCGCTGCGCACCGTTTCCAGACCCTTGTACACCATCTTTTCACTGCCGTTCGCAGCGCGCGCCAGGCCGGCGTAGCGTTTCTTGCTGCCTTCCTCGGAGCCGCGGATGGTCGGCATCAGAAAGCGCGAATAATGGGTTTCGAATTGCAGCTCGAGCGCGCTGGATAAATTGAACTCGGCGCGGATATGCTGGTCCAACCAGCTGTTGACCAAAGCCACCAGCGCGCGCCCGATGCGGCCCGCTTCTTCCTCGGAGTGCGCATGCCCCAGCCAGACAAACGTCGAGTCGGTGTCGCCATAAATCACCTGGTAGCCCTGGTCCTCGATCAGCTTGCGCGTCAGGTGCATGATTTCATGGCCGCGCAGGGTGATCGACGAGGCCAGGCGCGGATCGAAAAAACGGCAGCCGCTGGCCCCCAGCACGCCGTACATGGCATTCATGATAATTTTCAGCGCCTGCGACAGCGGCTGGTTGCCCTCGCGCTTGGCGCGATCGCGGCCTTCCGAAATCTGTTTCACGATGGCCGGCAGGCAGTGCTTGTCGCGCGAAAAACGCGCGCCGCGAAAACCTGCGACCGTGCTGTTCTCGTTGCCTTCGACCTCGGCATCGTGCAAGCCCGCCACCAGGCCCACCGGGTCGATCAGAAAAGTACGGATGATCGACGGGTACAGGCTCTTGTAATCGAGCACCAGCACCGAGTCGTACAGCCCGGCGCGCGAGTCCATCACGAAGCCGCCCGGGCTGTCCTGGTTCATCACGTCGCCCAGATTCGGCGCCACATAGCCCTGGCGGTGCATCATCGGCATATACAAATGCTCGAAGGCCGCCACCGACCCACCGCTGCGGTCGGCCGCCAGTCCCGTCACACTGGCGCGCTCGAGCAGGAAGGTCAGCAAATCGGTTTTTTCAAAAATGCGCGTGACCAGCTCGCAATCCTTCAGGTTGTAGCGCGCCAGCGCCGTCTTGTCCTCGGCAAAGCGGCGGTTGATTTCGTCCATGCGATCGTAGGGATTGTCGATCGCCTTGCCAACGCCCAGCAGCTGGCGCGACACATTTTCCAGGCTCATCGACGCAAACGTCAGGGTGGCCGAGCGCAGCGCCTCGATACCGTCGACCAGCAGCCGGCCGGCGGCGGCGGCAAAATAATGCCCCTGCCGTCCGGCGCCGCCCTGCTCCCTCGATTCCATCACGGCCCCGCCCCGCCCCAGCCGCAAGGGCACCTGGTAGCGCTCGGCTTGCTGCTGCAGCACCCGTAAATCGAACTGGATGACGTTCCAGCCGACGATCACGTCCGGGTCGTGCCGCGCCATCCAGTCGTTCAAGGCCTCGATCAGGGCGGCCCGCGTATTGTAGTAGCGCAGCTCGAAATCGAGCAGGCCGGCGCGGCCGGTGGCGATGTCGGCAGGATCGGGGTCGGCAGGAGTAGCCGCAGAGGCGTCGCTGCCGGCCGCCTGCTGCGCCTCGGCCGTCGGCGGCCCCAGCATCAGCACCGTGCGCGCGCCGCAGCCTTCCAGGCCGATGCAGTACAGGTCGCCCTTCTCGCTGGTTTCGATATCGAGCGAGACCATGCGCAGGTGCGGCCGGTAGCCGGCCACCGGCTTGATACGGGCGTCCTCGAGCCGCGCCGGGTCGTGCGCCGACGGCGTGCCCGTGAACGACACCGGTGCGGTGATGAAGCGCTCCATCAGGTAGCGTTCGGGCGGGCGCACGTCCGCCTCGTAGACGTCGACACCATGCTCGCGCAGCTTGCGTGCCAGCTTGGTGAGCGTGCGGTATTGCAGGCAATACAGGCCGAGGATGGGTCGGTGTGAAAAGTCGAGCAGGTTCAAGGGGCGCAGCTCGCAGCCGGCCTCCTTGCCGATGACGATTTCAGCTTGCGCGCGCTGCTCGGCGGGAATGAAGGCCACCGACTCGTGCGGCGGCAGGCGCAAGCAGACCGGGCCGGCATCGCTGGCCAGCCATAGTTCCACCTCGGTGCCGGCGACGGTGTCGCGCCAGTGGCGGGTCAGCAGAAAGCCGAGATTGGCGTCGTCGGCGAGCGCCGCGTCGGCGGACCCGGCGGGCGCCGCCGCCGACACCGCGGGCGCCGCCGGCGCGGCGGCGTCCGCCTGCTTCACCCGCGTTCTCCCGCACGTGGCGCCGGCGCCGCGGCCGCCTGCAAATCGGGATTGGCCGCGAACAGACCGGCCACCCAGTCGGCAAAGGCGCGCACCTTGGGCGAGCCCATCCGGCCCTGCGGATACAGCAGCGACATCGGCATCGGCGTCGGCGGGGTGTCGGCCAGCACCTCCACCAGGGCCCCGCTGTCGAGATGCTGGCGCACCTGGTAGGCGCCCAGTTGGGCCAGGCCGAAATGCTGCAGGGCGCAACACACATTCGCCTCGGCGTCATTGACCGACACCGGTCCGCGCATCGCCACCTTGACGATTTCACCGGCCACCACGAACTCCCAGTCGAAGGCACGGCCGGTGCGGCCGGAGAAATGCACCACGCTGGTGTGGCCGGCCAGGTCGTCGATGCGGCGCGGCATGCCATGCCTGGCCAGGTACTGCGGCGTGGCGCAGGTAACGAAGCGCATGTTGCCGATTTGCCGTCCCACCAATGCGGAATCCTGCAACTGGCCGACCCGCACGGCGCAGTCGATGCCTTCCTGGGTCAGATCGACCAGGCGATCGGTAATACTGATGTTCAATTCGATTTCCGGGTACGCCTGGTGAAAACGCGCCAGGTGCGGCATCACCAGGGTGTGGCCGACCGCGGCGGGTAAATCCACGCGCAACTTGCCTTTCGCCTGCAGTGCGCCCGGTCCCCTGAAGCCGGCTTCGGCGGCGGCGACGGCGCCGAGGATTTCGATGCACTGTCGAAAGTAATCGGCGCCATCTTGCGTGAGCGACAGGCGCCGGGTGGTGCGTTGCAAGAGCTGCACGCCCAGATAAGCCTCGAGATTTTTAAGACTGGCGGTGAGCGCCGCGCGCGGCAGATTCAGGGTCTCCGCCGCTTTCGAAAAGCTGTTGGCTTCGACGATGCGGACGAAGGTTTGCATGGCCTTGAGTTTGTCCACGTGCGTGCTTCCGATTGTTCATAAAACGTGAAATGTATAGAGTGATTATGCCCTGATTATCTTTGCACAAACATTCTCTACAATAGGGTCATTGACTGCAAAATATGCACCCAGCATGGCGGAAATTGTAAGCGATTCCAGCATGATGAATGCGATTCACTACCGGAGCCATCTTCGATGAACCAACCTCAAGCTGTACATCATCAACACGAGCAACCGGATATTTCATCGGGCATGCTGCTGCTGCTCGCCACCGCCTGCGGGCTGATTGTCGCCAACCTGTACTACGCCCAGACGCTGGTCGGTCCGATCAGCGTCGCCACCGGCCTGTCGCCGGCCGCCGCCGGCCTGATCGTCACCCTCACGCAAATCGGCTACACCTTGGGCTTGTTGTTCATCGTGCCGCTGGGCGACCTGCTGGAAAACCGGCGCCTGGTATTCATCGGCCTGCTGTTCACCGCCGGCGCCCTGTTGCTGGCCACCTTCGCCACCAGCGCCACCCTGTTCCTGGCGGCCGCGCTGGCGATCGGCCTGGGTTCCGTAGTGGCCCAGATCCTGGTGCCGTTCGCCGCCCACATGTCGAAGGAAGCCACGCGCGGCCAGGCGGTCGGCAAGGTGGTCAGCGGCCTGTTACAGGGCAT
>JAQGNM010000187.1 GCA_028291845.1 Massilia sp.
CGCCGTCGGCATGCGCGTGCTCGAAGGGCGCTGGTTCGGCGCCGCCGACGATGGCAGCGCCAGCGTGCCGGTGGTGATCGACCGGCGCCTGGCCGCGCTGCTGTTCCCGGGCCGCCCGGCGCTCGGCCGTGAATTTTCCGACAGCGAGCCGGACGCCAAGTCGCCACGCACGTTGAAAGTGGTCGGCATCATCGAGGCTTACCGCAGCCAGGGCGAACTGATGGCGCCCGAGCCGTTCATGTTCGAGCGCTTCGTGCCGGCCGCTTTTACCGACGCGGTCGAAACCCTCATCGTCAAGGTGCGGCCCGGCACCACGCGCGCCTTCGAGGCGGACCTCAACCAGCGCTTGAAGCTGGTCGGCAATGACCTCAATTACGAGATCGCGCCGCTGGCCGACCTGCGCGGCGACATCCTGAAAAGTTCGTTCACGCCCTTGATCCTGTTCGCCCTGGTGGCAGTCTTCATGATGCTGATGGTCGCCTTTGGCCTGTTCGGCGTACTGTGGCAAAGCACCACCTTGCGCATCCCGGAAATCGGCTTGCGCCGCGCAGTAGGCGCCTCCCGGGGCGCCATCTACGGCCAGCTGATCGCCGAGCAGCTGCTGCTGTCGACCCTGGCGATGGCGGTCGGCCTGGTGCTGCTGGTGCAGCTGCCGCTGTCAAAAGCGTTCGGCGCCAGTCTCGATTGGCAAGTGTTTGCCGTGGCCTGCGCCGCATCGATGGGCCTGATCTATCTGCTATCCTTCGCCTGCTCGCTGTATCCGGGCTGGCGCGCCAGCCGCCTGAGCCCGACCCAGGCGCTGCATTATGAATAAACTCCACTTGCCATGACCGACAAGCCGCACCGTGCCCGCATCCTGATTGTCGACGACGATCAGGCCGTGCAGATTTCCCTCGCCCTCCTGCTCAAGCAGGCCGCTTACGACACCCATTGCTGCGACGACGCGCCAGCGGCGCTGGCCGCGCTGGCGCAATCGGACTTCGACCTGGTCCTGCAGGACATGAATTTTTCGCTGCAGACAAGCGGAGAGGAAGGACTTGCCCTGCTCGGCGACATACGCCGGCGCTGGCCGCAGCTGCCGGTGCTGTTGATGACGGCGTGGGGTTCGATCGCGCTGGCGGTGAAAGGCGTGCAGGCGGGCGCCGCCAATTTCTTCACCAAGCCGTGGGACAACCTGCAGCTGCTGCAACTGGTCGAGGCGACCCTGCAGGCGCAGGCGCCGGCCGCCGGCGCCGCCCCTGCCGCCGGCCGCGCCGCCCTTGACGACAAATTCGATTTCTCCGCCATCGTCGGCGAGCACCCTGCCCTGCTGCGCGTGCTGGCCACCATCGGCCAGGTCGCCGCCACCCGCGCGCCGGTGCTCATTCTCGGCGAAAGCGGCACCGGCAAGGAACTGGTGGCCGACGCCATCCACGCCAACAGCCCGCGCGCCCAGCGCGCCGCCGTCAAGATCAATATGGGCGCCATCACGCCGTCGCTGTTCGAGAGCGAGATGTTCGGCCACGTGCGCGGCGCCTTCACCGACGCCAAGGCGGACCGCAAGGGCCACCTCGCCGCTGCCCGCGGCAGCACCTTGTTCATGGATGAAATCGGCGAACTCAATCGCGCCGACCAGGTCAAGCTGCTGCGCGTGCTGCAGGATCAGGTGTACATGCCAGTCGGCGCCAGCGCGCCCGAGCAGGCCGACGTGCGGGTGGTGTCGGCCACCAACTGCGAGCTGGCCGAGATGGTGGCGGCCGGTGAATTTCGTGAAGACCTGTTCTACCGCCTGAACCTGATCACCATCCGCCTGCCGCCGCTGCGTGAGCGCAGGAGCGACATCCCGCTGCTGGCCGCCCACATCGCTACGCAAGTCGCGGCCAGCTACAGTCTGGCCGCGCCAGTTCTCACGCCGCCGGCGCTCGAGTGGCTCAGCGCCCAGCCGTGGCCAGGCAACATCCGCCAGCTCAAGCAAACCATCGAGCGCACCATGCTGCTGTCCGGTTCCGCGCGCCTGGGCACGGCCGACTTCCTCAAGGGTGTGCAAGACGACGGCAGCGGCGAAGTCAAGCTGGGGGTGGACGGCATGACGCTCGATCAGGTCGAACGCCACATGATCGAGGCGGCCATGGCCCAGCACATGGGCAACGTCTCGGCGGTGGCGCGCGCGCTGGGTCTGTCGCGCGCGGCGCTGTACCGCCGCCTCGAACGCCACGGCATCGCCGCATGATCCGCCGCCAGTTGCTGGTCTACCTGCTGCTGGTGCATGCCGCCTTGCTGGTGCTGGCCGGCTTGCAACTGCGCGCCAGTCCCCTGCTGTTTGTCGGCGTCGAGGCGCTGCTGCTGGCCAGTCTCGCCGTCGGTATCCGGCTGACCGGGCGCGCGCTGCAGCCGCTGGGTTACACGGAAAAATTTCGCGACCTGCTCACCGAGCAGAATTATAGCGCCCGCCTGGCCGCCAGCGGCGCGGCCGACCTCGACCGCCTGATCGAGGTGTTCAACACCATGTTGGCCACCCTGTACCGTGAGCGGCTGGCGATCGGCGAGCAGCGCGGCTTTCTCGAGCGCCTGCTGGAGGCGACGCCGGCGGCGGTGCTGGTATTCGATTTCGACGGCGCGGTCAGCCTGGTCAATGCCGGCGCCACCACCTTGCTGGAGTTGAATTCGCCGCTGGGGCGCCGCTTGCCGGAAGCGGCCGGCAGCGCCCGCAGCGCCGGCCTGCTGGCGCAACTGGACGCCATGCACGCCGGCGACAGCGCCATCCTCAGCGACCTCGAAGGGCGCCGTTACCGCGCGCAAAAGGGCCAGTTCTTCGACCGCGGCTTCGCCCGCCATTTCCTGATGGTCGAAGAGCTGACGGCGGAACTGGAAAGCCTGGAGCACGCCACTTACGACAAGCTGATACGGGTGCTGGCGCATGAAGTGAACAACACGGTGGCGGCCACCGGCTCGGTGCTCGATTCGCTGCTGTTTTATCGGAGCCAGCTGCAGGACGCCGACGGCGTCGACTTCGCCACCGCCATCGACGCCGTCAAGCGCAGAAACACCAGCCTGGGCGAATTCATCGAGCGGTTTACCCGCGTTGTCAAAATGCCGGAACCGGAGCTGCGCCCGGTGGATGTCGCCGCCATGATCGACGATATCGCCTGGCTCAACCGCGAGCACTGCAAGCGGCTCGGCATCGAACTGGCATGGACGCGCCGCGACGCCGTGCCGGCCCTGCCGATGGACGGCCAACTGATCGAGCAAGCCATCATCAATATCGTCAAGAACGCCATCGAAGCGGTCGACGCCGGCGCCGCGCCGGAGCGGCGCATCGAGCTGTCGCTGGCGGCGCAGCCAGATGGCGCCGTGCTGACCATCAGCGACTCCGGCAACCTGCTGGCCGGGCAGCAGGCGCCGGCGCGCCAATTGTTTACACCGTTTTTCAGCACCAAGAAAGGCGGCCAGGGCATCGGCCTGATGTTCGTGCGCGAAGTGCTCAGCCGCCATGGTTTTGGCTTTCGGCTGGCGGCGTCCGGCGGCATGACGCGCTTCGAGATCGTTTTTATTGCTTAAGCCGTGGCCCGGCGTACTTCATCAATAAACCTTTCGGACCGATAGCCCAGCCGGTGGCGGGCGTCGCAAACGCCACCGTGTTGAGCGGTGTGGCATCTAATATGCGCCAGCTGCGCCCGCCGTCGACCGAGTAGCCGGAGCCGGCCAGCCCGGCCGCCACATAGCTGGTGCTGCCCTTCACCGGGGTCACCACCGACATGTAGCCGACCGGGAGGATTTGCGTGGCCGTCCAGCTGGCGCCGCCGTCTTCGCTCCTGGCGCCATTGATGCCGGCCATGGTTTTTTGCTGGTAGTCGCCGCCGGCGGCCATGCCGTTTCGAGGGTCGGCGAAGCCGCCCGAAAAGGCGCCGCGGGCCGCTGCGGCGGCTGGAATCGGCAGATTCGCCGCGCGCCACGTGGCGCCGCGGTCGCTCGAGTGAAATACCCGCGATGTGGCTGCGCCGCCGGTGACGATCCAGGCATCGTTCAAGCCCGCCACCGACAGGCAGCTGCCGCTGGCGGCAAACGCGCCTTCGTTGGGCAAGGCATCCAGGCCGCGGCCCTCCAACGCCGTCCAGGTGACGCCGCCATCGCCCGTCGCATAGGTTTGAAAGCGTCCCGCCACCGGGTCGCCGAACAAGAGGCCGTGGTCACGGTCCCAGAAAGCGATCGCATCCCAGAAGCCTTCCTTGACGGGATTGGTGATGGTCAAGCGCCAGTTGGCGCCGCCGTCGTCGGTGCGGTAGATGCGCGAAGCATCGCCTGGTCCAGCGCTCATGACGATGGCGCTGTTGGCGTCGATCGCGTGGATGTCGCGAAAATCCAGTTTTTCCGCGCCCGGCACGCTGAGCGCCTGCCAGTTTTGGCCATCGATCGTGCGCAGCACGGTGCCCTTGGCGCCGCTGGCCCACGCCACCTGCTCGCTGACCACCGACAGGCCGCGTAGTTCGGACGTGGTGTTGCTGGTGACGGGCAGCCATGGCGGGCCGGCCGGGACGGTGACGCAGGCGGAGAGGATCAGGGGTAAGGCGATGATAGCGAGGCGCATTATTTTCTCTAATAGTTGAAGTCATTAGCACCCGGTGTTAATTACGCCAACCACCGCCGAGCGACTGAATCAGCGCGACCGCAGTGGTCTGCCGATCCGCCTGCGCCTGCGCCAGCGAACGGCGCGCCTGCAGGGCGGTGGCTTGCGCCTGCACCACCTCGGTATAACTGACCTGCCCCGCCTTGTAGCGATTGAGAATCTGCTGCTCGACCAGGTCAGCCGCGCGCGACGCTTCCTGGCGCAGCACCAGTTGCTGCGCCAGGATGCGGGTGGCGGCCAGTTGGTCTTCGACGTCGCCGAAGGCGGTCAATACGGTTTGCTTGTAGCGCGCCGCCGCCGCTTCCTGGCGGGCGGTGGCGCCGGCCACCGCGGCGCGGGTGGCGCCGCCGTTGAACAGGGTCTGGGCGGCCGACAGGCCGAGCGACCATACCGCCGTCGATGCCTTGAACAGGTCGCTCACACTGGGGCCGCCGGTGCCGTAGGAGCCGGACAGGCCGATGGCCGGATAGTAGGCCGACTGGGCGATGCCGATGTCGGCGTTGGCGGCGGCCACCAGGCGCTCGGCGGCGGCGATGTCGGGGCGGCGCTGCAGCAGGGTCGATGGCACACCGGTCGGCACGTCCGGCACGTTGGCGACCCACGGCGCTTTCGGCAGGCTGAAGTCGGCAGGCGCGCGGCCGAGCAGGATGGCGATGGCGTGCTCGAGCTGGGCGCGCTGGCGCTCCAGGCTGAGATCGTCGGTTCTGGTTTGCGCCAGCTGGGTCTGGGCCTGCAGGACGTCGGTTCTGGCGGCGATGCCGGCGTCGAAGCGGTTCTGGGTGATCTGCAGCACCCGCTCGTAGCCGGCGATGGTTTGCTGCACCAGTTCGCGTTCGGCGTCGATTTCGCGCAGATTAAAATAATTGATCGCCAGTTCGCCCTGCGCCGACAGGGTTGCCGCGGCCAGGTCGGCGGCGCTGGCGGCGGCGCTGGCTTCGGCGCCGGTCACGCCGGCGCGCAGGCGGCCCCACACGTCGGGCTCCCAGCTGCCGCCGATCGACAGGCGGTAGCTTTTGTTGTTGCCGCTACTGCCGCCGCCACCCGAGCGGTCGGCGCCGCCGTTCAAGGTTACCGTCGGCAGCAGCGACGCGCGTTGCTGGGCCACGCTGGCGCGGGCGGCGGCGTAGTTGGCGACAGCGATGGCGACGTTCTGGTTATCGATGCGCACGCGCGCAGCCAGTTCGTTCAATTGGGCGTCGTTGAACAGGGTCCACCACGGTCCGCGCTCGAGCATGTCGGCCGGCGCGGCGAGCTGCCAGGGGCCGGCTTCCTTGAAGGCGGCAGGCTGCGGCGTTGCCGGCACCTTGTAGGCCGGGCCGACGGCGCAACCGCCGAGCAAACCGGCGGCGAGCAGGCAGGCTGCGAGAGTGGCGGGTCGTAAAGTCATGGGCACATTTTTCATTAAGTGGTAGGAATGGCGGCGCCGTCGGGAACCCGGCTCAAGGACGCTTCCTCGGGACCGCGGCGGCGCAGCTTGTCCATCAGGATGTAGACCACCGGGGTGGTCAGCAAGGTCAGCACCTGGCTGGCGATCAGGCCGCCGATGATGGCCACGCCCAACGGCCGGCGCAGCTCCGCGCCTTCGCCGAAGCCCACTGCCAGCGGCAGA
>JAQGNM010000218.1 GCA_028291845.1 Massilia sp.
CTACACGCATTTCGAGGACATCTGCGCCATCATGAAGCAGTACGACGTCGCCTTCAGCCTGGGCGACGGCTTGCGTCCCGGCTCGATCTACGACGCCAACGACGAAGCCCAGCTGGCCGAACTGCGCACCCTCGGCGAACTGACGCAGCTGGCGTGGAAGCACGACGTGCAAACCATGATCGAGGGACCCGGCCATGTGCCGCTGCACCTGATCCGCGAAAACATGCGCCTGCAGCTGGAGCAGTTCGACGAGGCCCCGTTCTATACGCTCGGGCCCCTGACCACCGACATCGCCCCCGGCTACGATCACATCACCTCGGGCATCGGCGCCGCCACCATCGGCTGGTACGGCACCGCCATGCTGTGCTACGTCACCCCCAAGGAAAACCTGGGCCTGCCCAACAAGGCCGACGTCAAGGACGGCATCATCACCTATAAAATCGCCGCCCACGCGGCCGATCTGGCCAAGGGCCACCCGGGCGCGCAGATCCGCGACAACGCCTTGTCGAAGGCGCGCTTCGAATTTCGCTGGGACGACCAGTTCAACCTCGGCCTCGATCCGGACAAGGCCAGGGAATTCCACGACGAGACCTTGCCGAAGGAGTCGGCCAAGGTAGCCCACTTCTGCTCGATGTGCGGCCCGCATTTCTGCTCGATGAAGATCACCCAGGAAGTGCGCCAGTACGCCGCCGGCCTGGGCATCTCGGACGACGCCGCGCTCAAGCAGGGGATGGAAGTGAAAGCGGTGGAATTCGTCAAGCGCGGCGCCGACATCTATCAAAAACTGTAGGAGGGAGGAATGGACACACTTGACTCGCAAGCGTGCGAATTCACCCTCAACGGCGCGCCGCACGCGCTGGCCGCCGGCAGCACCCTGTTCGATCTGATCGACGCGCTGGCCTTGCAGGACCAGGCGCTGGCGCTGGCGGTCAATCGCAGCGTGGTGCCGCGCCGCCAGTGGATCGAGCGCGCCATCGCGCCGGGCGACCGCGTCGAAGTGGTGCGCGCCATCGGCGGCGGCTGAACCCTCACTCTCAAACAAGCAAGGATACTTCAATGGAAACTTCCACCATCGACGACGGCCTGACGATTGCCGGCGTCACCTATAACTCGCGCCTGCTGGTCGGCAGCGGCAAATACAAGGACCTCGAGCAGACCCGCGCGGCCACCGTCGCCGCCGGCGCCGACATCATCACGGTGGCGATCCGGCGCGTCAACATCGGCCAGGACAAGAACGCGCCGAACCTGCTCGACGTGCTGCCGCCATCGCAATTCACCATTTTGCCCAACACCGCCGGCTGCTACACGGCCGACGACGCGGTCTACACCCTGCAACTGGCGCGCGAACTGCTCGACGGCAGAAAACTGGTCAAGCTGGAAGTGCTGGGCGACGAAAAGACCCTGTTCCCGCACATGCCGGAAACCCTGAAAGCGGCCGAGATCCTGGTGCGCGACGGTTTCGACGTGATGGTCTACTGCAGCGACGACCCGATCCAGGCCAGGCTGTTGGAGAGCATCGGCTGCGTCGCGGTGATGCCGCTGGCTTCCCTGATCGGCTCGGGCATGGGTATCCTGAATCCCTGGAACCTGTCGCTGATCATCGAGCAGGCGACCGTCCCCGTGCTGGTCGACGCCGGCGTCGGCACGGCATCGGACGCGGCGATCGCCATGGAGCTGGGCTGCGACGGCGTGCTGATGAACACGGCGATTGCCGGCGCCGGTGACCCGGTGCGGATGGCGGGCGCGATGAAGCTGGCGGTGCAGGCGGGAAGGCAGGCCTGCCTGGCCGGGCGCATGCCGCGCAAGTTTGCCGCCTCGCCGTCCTCACCAATGGCCGGCAGAGCGGCATGACGCGTTTGCCCGACCCCTTGCCGGCAGGCTTGCCGGCGCGGCTGCCCAACCTGACGCGGCCGACCGTGCTGGTGTTCGCCGGCCTCGACCCCAGCGGCGGCGCGGGTCTTGCCGCCGATGTGTTGGCGATCGCGGCGATGGGCGCGCACGCGCTGCCGGTGGCCACTGCCATCACGGTGCAGGATAACGACCGCGTGTACGACGTCAGCGCGCTCGATGCCGGCCTGGTCGAGCGCCAGGCGATGGCCTTGACGCGCAAGATGCAGATCCACGCCGTCAAGCTGGGCATCCCCGGCAGCGCCGCCAATGCCGCCGCGATTGCCCGCGTGATCAGGGCGCTGCGCGAGCGCCACCCGGCGCTGCCGGTGGTGCTCGACCCGGTGCTGGCGAGCGGCCACGGCGACGATTTGACCCCGCTGGCGGCGCTCGAGCTGCTGCTGCCGCTGGCGAGCCTGGTGACGCCGAATTTGCCGGAGGCGGCGCTGTTGGCGGCTTGCGCCGGCGGCGTGCGCGAGCAGGGCAGCACGCTGCGCCAGCGCTACCGCGGCGAGGTATTGATCACCGGCGGGCACGCGGTGGACGATGCCGGCAACCGGGTCGTCAACCGCTGGTTCGGTCCCGACGGCGAGCGGGTCTGGTCGTGGCCGCGCCTGGCCGGCGCCTTTCACGGCAGCGGCTGCACGCTGGCGGCGGCGATTGCCGCGCGCCTGGCCTGCGGCGACGCCATGGGCGCCGCGCTCGACGCCGCCCAGAGCTTTACCCACGAGGCGCTGGCCGGGTCGTTTTCGATCGCCTGCGGCCAGCGCATCCCGGCGCGCTCGCGCACGGGCGCCCAACTTCGAACGGAGCAATTCATATGAACGGTTTATATCTCGTCACACCCGACTGGGACGACACCGCGGCGCTGCTGGCGCGCACCGAACAGGCCTTGCAAGCCGGGGTGGCGATGCTGCAGTACCGCCACAAGAGCGCCGGCGATGCGCTGCGCCGTCAACAGGCGGCCGCGCTGCTGGCGCTGTGCCGGCGTTTTGACACGCCCCTGATCATCAACGACCATATCGACCTGTGCGTGGAACTGGGCGCCGATGGCGTGCACGTCGGCGGCAAGGACGCCAGCGTGGCCGAGGCGCGCGAACGCCTGGGTCAAGACTTGATCGTCGGCGCCTCCTGCTATGGCGAACGCGATCTGGCGCAGCAGGCTGCCATGAGCGGCGCCAGCT
>JAQGNM010000257.1 GCA_028291845.1 Massilia sp.
AATTTCCAAGAGGACACACAAGATAAATCAAGTTCGCCTTGCGGAGCCGCCGGGTATAGCACTTGAGCGAGAAAGTCGCATGCAGTTTGGGTAAATCGTTTTCAGCTCCTGGTGCCATTCGGGCCAACCGGGCTGGCAGACGTAAAAAAGCCCACTCGCGCACGGGTGGGCTTTGTTATTTGGCAAACTTCGCTTCATGGAAACGAAGAAGAAAACGTGGCACCAATCAGAACCTGCCAACCTCGATCTGACGCAGTGCCATATCCGCCTGCTCGTGGCCGCCCTCCTTCGCCTTGCGCAACCACGCCATCGCTTGATCGCGGTCTTTCGGCACGCCCAGGCCATCTCGATACGACAAGCCCAAGGCGAACATGCCGTGGGGACTGCCGGCAGCTGCAGCGCGCTGAAACCATGACGCGGCCATTGCCGGGTCCTTTGGCACACCGGTACCCGCCGTGTAGAAGCTGCCAAGGTTGACCATGGCGGTGGCATTGCCCAATTCAGCGGATTTGCGCGACCAATGCACTGCGAGATCGAAATTTCTCGGTAGGATGATTCCCTTCGCGTAGTAGTGGCCAAGCGCCGCCATTGCATCGGCATTGCCCAGTTCAGCACCCTTTTTCGCCAACGCCAGCGCACGATCGGGATTGTAGGGCACGCCCTCCGGCGCATTTCCGTAGACGCTGGCGAGCATGCCGATGGGACGCACACTGCCGTTTTCCATGGCCTTTTCCCACCACGCGACAGCTTGTACGGGATCGCGCGCAAGTCCGCCGGTGCCGGCAAAGTACATATTGCCCATGCCGTTCATCGCACGGCCGTTGCCTGCCGCCGCCGCGCGCTCAAACCACTGACGCGCTTGCGCATAGTCCCTGGCTACGCCAATGCCGTTGAAATAGGCTGCGCCCACCCCGGCCTGGCCTGTCGGATCGCCCGCCTCGGCCGCCTTGCGGTACCAGGCAAGCGACTGCGCCGCATCCTGGCTCACGTGCTCGCCTTTTTCGTAGCGCTCGCCCAGTTGCGCCATCGCCGCTGGTTCGCCCGCGGCGGCGGCCTTGGCCAACCATTCATGCGCAAGCGCCGGGTCGGGCGGGCCGCCATTGCCGCTTGCATGAAATTCGGCAAGCGCAAGCATGGCGGCCGCGTCGCCTGCCGCCGCCGCCTTGCGGGTGCGCGCAAGCTTGTCTTCCATGGTGCGCCTGCGCTCATCGGCGGCGCGGGCCTGACGCGCCGCCTCGGCGTCGATACGGGCCTGCCGGACCCGTTGGGCGGCAGCCGTCAGTTGTGGTGCCGACAGGATCACTTCGATGCGCTTGGCGCTGTCGGCGCCCATGCGTATCGTCTGCTCGAACACGCGCTCTTGCTCGGCGCCTGCCGGCTTGCTTACGCGCAGTATCAACTGGCCTGCCGCCACCCGCAAGTCGACAGGGCATTCGCCGCGAAATTTGCCGTTGACAAATACCTCAGCGCCGGCTGCTTCATCTTCGCAGCTGATGCGCAATGACGAATCAAGCTCCGCCGGCGTCGCTGCTGCTGCGGCCGCATGGGCAAGCGGCGCTGTCCCAAGGGACAATAGCGCTATGCACACCGCCGCAATCATGTTGACTTGCATATCTAACTCCTGTTGATCGCTGAGGCCGAGCTGATTGCACGAACTCAGCCGATGGTGTCATGGACAAGTCTGCACAGAAGCAACCCGGACCCGGACACTCTTGACATCACAGCCCGGTTTGGGATCGATCTGATAGGTGTCGCCAAAGCAGCCCGACATGCCGATGAAATTTTTGGCGGTGCCGCGTATGGCTTGCTGGCCGGGGCAGCTTGCCTCGTAATTGACATCGATACACGCGCCGCCCTGCGGCTCTTTCACGCGCGGCACCGTGCCGGTGGCGTAGTAGTGCCCGGCGCCATCCGGGCACTTGGTAGCGGCGAGCCTGATGCCGTTCGTCATGGCGGCGTGGAAGTCCATCATTTCCTTGCGTGCCGCCGCCTTGTCGGCTTCCTGCTGCGCCAGGCGCTCGGCCTGTTCGCGCTCCTTGCGCTGGCGCGCTTGCGTTGCCTGCTGCTCGCGCTCCTGCCGCCTTTGCGTTTCCGCTGCAAGCTGGTCGCGCTCGCGGTCTCGTTCCCGTGCTGCATTGGTCTGCGCCGCCAGGCGTTCCTGGCGCGACTTTTCCACTGACGCGTCTTGTTGCTGCCGCTCGCGCGCCGTGCGCTGCCCGTCCTGCCTGCTACGTTCCTCGGCAAGCCGTTGCGAGTCAGCGCGCTGGCGGTTGCGCTCGGCGTCGGCTTGGTTCTGGCGGCTGCGCTCGGCATCGGCCTGGACCTCGCGCGCTCGCGCGTCACTGGCACGGCGCAGCGCGATGAGCTGCTGGGCGCGCTGGGCGGCGTTGAGATTGTTGAAATTTTGAATGACCGCGTTGAATGCACCGGCAATCTGCGCGTTGTTATCGGCTTCCCGTTCGTCGCGTTCTTGCGCGCGCGCCGCCCACGCGGCTTTATTACGCCGGTCCTGTTCGCGCTCCTCTTCTTCCTGGGCGATCCTGCGCTTTTCCTGGGCGATACGGCGAGCTTCCTCGGCAGCTTCCTGTTCGGCCCGCAAGCGCGCCTGGCGTTCCTGCTCGACCTTGACCCTGGCGTCCGTGAGCACCTGGTTGCCGCGCGACCAGTCGCTCAAGTTCTGTCCGCCTTTGGCGAGCTTTTTCGCCTTTGACAGGCTTAGTTCGGCGCAAGAAAAGTCGTTTACCCGCACACACCCTTCTGAACGTGCAAGCAAGTCGAGCATTTCGGCGCGGTCAAGACGATCGAGACGGTCGACCATCTTGTCCTGGTTTGCGGCAAAAGCAGGGAGCAGCGCGCCGGCCAGCAGCGTCGATGCGGCGACTTGCCGCCACCGCCGCGCCACGACCGAGAGAACACTGGCTATCTTCTCGAATTTAAAAGCCAAGATCGCTGCATTTCGAATATTGGGAAGACGTCTCATCGCCGATCGTGCCATAGGCGTATTTTGTGCAAAATTTGGGGGAGACGTTACTGCAACTCTTCGGCCTTCCGGCCATGGACGTGTAGGTACATGCGCGTGCATCCGAAGCGGTCAGTAAACCATTGTTTGGGTCTGTCTCGGCAGTTCCAGCGCCACAGCTGGCTAATAACAAGCACAAACCTGGAACGCCAAATATTTTGAAGCAAGCTTTTTTCATATTGATACTCAAGTTATCGTTAAAAATCAGCGTCCTCTAGCGTTTGTAGAAACACCTCAAGGGCGAAGCGCCATATACGAACTTGATTTTAGGTATGAAATATAGCTGGGCCATCCCCCATTTGAGTGATGGCATGTAATTGTTCACTGCCGCGTCGTCAGCCGTTAAGTAACGCGTACTGGATAGCCTGCGGCAAACGATTTGCGCGGGTGCAGCCGGCTGCGCGAGCGCGCGCGCAGGCTTGACCGCACCCTGTTGGCGCCGGTGCTAATGCTTGGCGATGAAATATGCTGGGCTCGACAGCACCAGTGCCATCAAATCGACCTGGCGATGCGTGCCGGTCTTATTGAAAATACTTTTCAACTGGCTGCGTACTGTATGAATAGAGATGTCGCGGTCCGCGGCAGCGTCTTCCAGAGTTTTCCCCGCGCATAGCGCAACGACCAGTTGGGCTTCCGCACCAGTGAGCGAGAACAAACGTTCCACCAGTTCGGCTGTGGCCTTCGGGATAGTCCGAGAGTCATAAATGAACAAGATGGCAGCGCCGCGCAGGCCCGAAGCGGCCGGCCGCACCGGCGTGATCATCAGTGTCAGAGATGGCAATCCACTGCGCGGAACAATCACAACTCCGGGGGCGGCGCTGTCAGCGCCCCGGCTTGCACTGACGGCGGCCATAACTTCTAAATTAAGCTGCTTCGTCAATGCCACATTATTGGTACAGAAATGACGGTCGTCCATCCAGAACCATACTCGCTGTTCCAGGATCGCCTGCGCGGACTGATTTTGATATGCGACACAACCGGACTCATCAAACATAATCGACGGCATGGCAAGGATGTCCAAGCCGGCGGTAAGAACGCTCTGCCCTACCTGCAGTTCGATGAAGCGCTGACGCATTTGCACGGCACGCTGCAAGTGGACGATAACACGGTTGAACACGTCCAGCTCAGTTTGGCTAAATGGCGCTTGCACGCGCGAGCGTTGCATGATGACCTGGGTGCACCACACACCCTCCTTCAAAACAATTGCGCCGGCCGCGTACGCAACCCCCTGAGGCACCACCCAGTCGCGAAAAAAACGGGTATTGGAGTACACCGATTCCGCCAGGTGAACATTGGTAGCATAAAACTTAGCGATCGCAGATGTCGCCATATGACCGGCAAGCATGTCTTCCCTGCCAAATTCTATTGCATAGCTCTCAAGCCATCGACGCTCGATACCCCTTTGCCACAAGCCCTTCGAATCACCATTCAACACATTGTGCGTAAACAGCATCGCCGCCTTCAGCGCAAATGTATCGACAAGCTTGTCGATGCACTCCTGGAACCCGGTAGGCGCAGTCACGGCATCATAAATGCTGCCGATAAGGGCATCGAAGTCTAGGGTTTGCATGTTTAAGTGTTAATGCACAGAAATATCAAATATACACGATTTGGAGGCACTAATATGATTTACGCATGCAAGGCCAAATGAGGCACCGATTTATTCTGGCGGATGGAATCGGTCACGCAACAGATGACGAAAATGCAGCCCGGTAAGGTGCAACACCGCAGTCATGCCGGGGCATAGCGAGGATTTGCAACGCAGCTCGGCACTTTTCGTGTGCCGAGTCCGCCGTCATGAATAAATCAGTGCTTCCCTAAGCGCGGGCAGAGGGAATCCCCAAGCTTGCCCGTGTTAATGCAAAAATACGCTCCCGCCGTGGTAATGGTGTTCAGTTAAGGCGGGAGTGCGCACCCAATGGGACAGGCACCTGCGGCGCCAGTCCCCCTGCTGCTGAGGATCCGGGCGGCTATTAGTAGGGGGACTGGCACCGGAGGGT
>JAQGNM010000271.1 GCA_028291845.1 Massilia sp.
GCGCATCAGGTTGATGCCGACCAGCACGTCGAAGGTCCCCAGGCGCAGGTCGCGCAGGATTTCCACCCGCTCCACCGTTTCGATATCGCTGTGCAGATAACGCACCTTGATGCCGTGATCGGACAGGTATTCGGTCAGCTGTTCGGCCATCCGCTTGGTGAGCGTCGTCACCAGCACCCGCTCGTCCTTTTTGACCCGGTCCTGGATTTCCGACATCAGGTCGTCGACCTGGGTCATGGCCGGCTTCACCTGGATCAGCGGATCGACCAGGCCGGTCGGCCGCACCACCTGCTCGACCACATTGTCGGCGTGCTGGTTTTCGTAGTCGGCGGGGGTGGCCGAGACGAAAATCGTCTGCCGCATCTTGCGCTCGAATTCCTCGAATTTAAGCGGGCGGTTGTCCAGCGCCGACGGCAGCCTGAAGCCATAGTCGACCAGGTTGGTCTTGCGCGAACGGTCGCCGTTGAACATGGCGTTGAGCTGGCCGATCAAAACGTGTGATTCGTCAAGGAACATCAAGGCGTCCTTCGGCAGGTAATCGACCAGGGTGGGCGGCGGCTCGCCCGGCATGGCGCCCGACAGATGGCGCGAGTAATTCTCGATGCCCTTGGTAAAACCGATCTCAGCCATCATCTCGAGGTCGAAACGGGTACGCTGCTCGAGCCGCTGCTCCTCGATCAACTTGTTTTCTTTCTGAAAATATTCGAGGCGGTCGCGCAACTCCAGCTTGATCGATTCAATCGCCCGCAGCACCGTCGAGCGCGGGGTGACGTAGTGCGAGCCCGGATACACCGTAAAACGGGGAATTTTCTGGCGTACGCGGCCGGTGAGCGGGTCGAACAACTGCAGCGATTCGATTTCGTCGTCGAACATCTCCACGCGGATCGCCAGTTCGGCGTGCTCGGCCGGGAAGATGTCGATGGTGTCGCCGCGCACGCGGAAGGTGCCGCGGCCGAAATCGACTTCGTTGCGGGTGTACTGCATCTGGATCAGGCGGGCGATGACGTCGCGCTGGGCCACCTTGTCTTTGGCGCGCAGGGTCAGAATCATCTGGTGGTATTCGCTGGGATTGCCGATACCGTAAATGGCCGACACGGTGGCGACGATAATCACGTCGCGCCGCTCCATCAGCGACTTGGTGCACGACAGGCGCATCTGCTCGATATGCTCGTTGATCGACGAGTCCTTTTCGATGAACAGGTCGCGCTGCGGCACGTAGGCTTCCGGCTGGTAGTAATCGTAGTAACTGACGAAATACTCGACCGCATTTTGCGGGAAGAATTCGCGAAACTCCGCGTACAGCTGCGCCGCCAGGGTTTTATTCGGCGCGAAGACGATCGCCGGCCGCCCGGCCTGGGCGATCACATTGGCCATGGTGTAGGTCTTGCCGGACCCTGTTACACCTAACAGGGTTTGGTATGACAGGCCGTCGTTGATGCCCTCGACCAGGCCGGCGATCGCCGTCGGCTGGTCGCCCGCCGGCGCGAAGGGCTGGTGCAGTTTGAAGGGCGAATCGGGAAACGTGATCACCGTCGGCGACGGCGCGGGAACCTCGGAGGGCTCTGAAACTGCCTTTACTTCAGCCATGCTTTCACACCTTTGCTAGAATGGGGGTCCGCCTGCGCATATTTGCATAAACCCTTGCCACATATGGCTTAAATTTGGGTGCGCTGTCTATACAACCCTGCGGCGAACCAGCCGATTATCAAAATCAAACGATGACTTCTACAGCTTCCGCCAGTATCTTCAGCGCCATTGCGATGGCCCCTCGTGACCCGATTTTGGGCATCACCGAAGCGTTCAATGCCGACACCAATCCGGCCAAGATCAATCTCGGCGTCGGCGTCTATTATGACGATAACGGCAAGGTGCCGCTTCTGGAGTGTGTGCGCCGTGCCGAGGCCGTAATGGCCGAACAACACAGCCCGCGCACCTATCTGCCGATCGAAGGGCTGGCGGCTTACGACAAAGCCGTACAAGAACTGGTATTTGGTGCCGACAGCCCGGTAATTCAAGAGAAACGGGCAATTACCGTGCAAGCGGTGGGCGGCACCGGCGCACTCAAACTGGGCGCCGATTTCCTCAAGCGTTTCGCCCCTGACGGCGCCGAGGTGTACATCAGCGACCCGAGCTGGGAAAACCACCGCGCCCTGTTTGAAAGCGCCGGCTTCAAGGTCAATAACTATCCGTACTACGACGCCGCCACCCATGGCGTCGATTTCGACGCCATGCTGGCCGCCTTGAAAGCCATGCCGCCGGCCTCGATCGTCGTGCTGCACGCCTGCTGCCACAACCCGACAGGCGCCGACCTCACCAGCGCCCAAAGGGCCCAGGTGATCGCAGCGGTGACCGCCGGCGGCCTGGTGCCTTTTCTGGATATGGCATATCAGGGCTTCGGTTCGGGCATCGCCGAAGACGGCGCGGTGGTTCGCAGGTTCGCCGATGCCGGCGGTGCATTGCTGGTGTCGAATTCCTTCTCCAAGTCTTTCTCGCTGTACGGCGAACGGGTCGGCGCGCTGAGCATCGCCGCCGCCAGCGCCGACGAAGCGGCGCGCGTGCTGTCGCAACTGAAGCGCGTGGTGCGCACCAATTACTCGAACCCGCCGACCCATGGCGGCAAGGTGGTGGCAACCGTCCTGGCCACGCCCGAACTGCGCCAGCTGTGGGAAGACGAACTGGGCGGTATGCGCGTGCGCATCAAGCAGACCCGCGACAGTTTCGTCGCCAGGCTGCGCGAGAAAGCCCCGTCGCACGACTTCGAGTTCGTGCGCCAGCAGGTCGGCATGTTCTCGTACTCCGGCCTGACCAAGCAACAGGTCGAGCAGCTGCGCGCCGAGTCGATCTACGCCGTCGACACCGGCCGCATTTGCGTCGCTGCGCTGAACTCGAAAAATATCGACCGTGTCATTGACGCGATTGGCAAAGTCCTTTAAACTCTTGTTTCTTCGGATGGCGCAACAGTTCACTGTGGCAAAGTCCTGAGACAATTCCCTGATAGCTCAGTTGGTAGAGCGACGGACTGTTAATCCGCAGGTCCCTGGTTCGAGTCCAGGTCGGGGAGCCAAGAATAAGCGCTCAAAAGTGAACCCCTACTTTTGAGCGGGTTGAAGTGGGGAAAATCGCCGGCTGAGCCGGACAATTTTCCAGGTGTACGCAAACCCGAGTCTGTGCATCTTCGCCTCGGTTTGTTTTGTTCTCCGCTGTTCATATAATTAGTGCGCTACGCTTCGGCGGTTGGCGCACTTTTTATTTGTGGGTATAGTTTCAGTGAAAATTGCTTTATGTGCCCTAGGCAAATCGGGAGTCGCTGGCTATAATGTTGCCTCTTTTCCCTGATAGCTCAGTTGGTAGAGCGACGGACTGTTAATCCGCAGGTCCCTGGTTCGAGTCCAGGTCGGGGAGCCAGAATTTGAGTTGTAAAGAATAAAAGGCTACATGCTTCGGTATGTAGCCTTTTTTCGTTTGGGGCTTAATTCCGCACCGTCTCTAATCAATGCCGCCTTCACGCTCACGGCTGTAACTGCCGACCGCTTTGCCGTATATCTCGGTGTCCGCCTCATGTGTCAGGCCGAGTCGTCTGGCAACGCGCAGCGACGATTCATTGGCGGCGGAGATGAGCGCTTGCACTTTCGGTTCGCCTCGAATCTCGAGCGCGTAATGCAAGGCGGCGGCCGCTGCCTCGTTGGCGAATCCCTGGCCCCAGAAGGCACGATAGGTGTTCCAGCCAAGTTCCATGACACCAGATTGCTCGCGAAAGAACGCGCCGACGTTGCCGACCAATTGGCCAGTGCGCCGTTCTTCCACCGCCCACCATCCGGCGCCATCGATGAGCCAGAGCCCGGCGCTTGAACAGAAAATGCGCCATGCCGTTTGACGGTCAGCTGGAATCAGGTGGGCCGCGCTGACAGGATCGGCCAGATGGTCGGCAAAAGCGTCGAAGTCCTCGCGCCGAAATTCACGCAGCAGCAGTCGTTC
>JAQGNM010000353.1 GCA_028291845.1 Massilia sp.
CACAGCATCGGGCCGTCGTGCTTGCGGCGCAGGTAGGCGGTGCCCATCGGTCCGCTGATGCGAACCGTGTCGCCCACTTTCAATTGATTGCCGATATAGCCCGTCACGCGGCCATCGGGCACCAGTCGCACGTGAAATTCCAGGGTGCCGTCGGTATCGAGCGACGCCATCGAATACGGGCGGATGTGCTCGGGACTAAATTGCAGCATGGCGTACTGGCCGGGCGAAAACGCCAGCGGTTTCGCCGGGCGCACCACGATGCGCTTGATGTCGTGGGTGGCATTGTCGATTTCGATGACCTCGGCCTTGAGGATGCGCGCCGGGTGCGTGACGATCTCGTCGGGTTCGGGCACTTCGATCACGCAGTTTTCCGTCAAGGTGCTCATGCAGGCGAGCACATAGCGGCCTTCGTTGGGATTGGTGATCTTCGCTTCCTGGCCCGCCTCGAGCACATGGCCTTCGACGACGCGGCAGCGGCAGGTGCCGCAGCGGCCGGCGGTGCAGCTGTAGGAAACCGGGATGGCGTTCTCGCGCAAGACAGCGAGCAGATTGTCGCCGGCGGCAACAGGCACGCTGCGGCCCAGTGGTTGTACAAGCAATTCCATGATGCGTCCCCGTTCTTAGTCGTCGTGCTTGCTGTCGTACTTGTTTTTGTACGTTGAAGACGAGTATAGGAACTGGGGTAATATAAATATATAGAATCTGATGAATGAATAGAATCACTCAAATGAATATTACTGGGAGCACGTCAACATGGAACTGAAGGATGTCGACCTCAACCTGATGCTGGTATTTCACCAATTGCTGGTCGAGCGCAGGGTATCGACGGTGGCGCAAAACCTGGGCCTGAGCCAGCCGGCGGTCAGCAATGCGCTCAGGCGTTTGCGGACGTTGCTGGGCGATGAACTGTTCCTGCGCACCTCGAAAGGCATGGAGCCGACGCCCTACGCCAGCCAGCTGGCCGAGCCGATCGCTTACGCGCTCAGCTCCATCCACAGCTCGCTCAACGAAAAGTACAGTTTCGATCCGCTTACCAGCGATCGCCGGTTCACGCTGGGCGTGACCGACATCGGCGAGATCTATTTTCTGCCGCGCCTGATGGACATGCTGGCGACGGCGGCGCCGGGCGTCACCGTCAGCTCGGTGCGCAATACCTCGGTCAACCTGCGCGACGAAATGGAGGCCGGCCACGTCGACCTGGCGATCGGACTGCTGCCGCAACTGAAAGCGGGTTTCTTCCAGCGCCGCCTGTTTCACCAGCGCTATGTATGCATGTTCCGCGCCGGCCATGCGCTCGACAAGCCGGCCATCACCACCGAGGAGTTTTGCGCCGCCGATCACGTCGTGGTGGTCTCGGCCGGTACAGGGCACGCCGACATGGATGCCTCGATCGAGAGCAAGGGCATCCGCCGCAAGGTCAAACTGACCGTCCCGCACTTTGTGGCCATCGGTCACATCCTCAGCACCACCGACATGATTTCCAGCGTGCCGGAACGGTTCGCCCATGCCTGCGTGGCGCCGTTCAACTTGCGCCACGTGCCCCATCCGGTGGTCAAGACGCCGATCGACATCAATGTGTTTTGGCACGCCAAATACCACCGTGACCCTGGCAACCAGTGGCTGCGCGGGCTGATCGTCGATGCCTTCGCCGATCAGTGAGCCACGCACGACGCTCTCCTCAATAGAAGGAATTCATCGAAACAAGCCGCTTCGAGCGCGCAACGGGCTTGTTGGCAGCCCTGACCTTGCCACTGAAAACGGTGGCGCTGCGCGCCTGTTTCACCGACGAGACGCACATGCGCCGGGTGTTTTAAAGAAACTGAAAATCGCGCCCAGGGTGTACCGGCAAGGGTTCGCCACCACCGGCGTCTGCGCTCACCACGCATCGACTGGCTACCAGACAAAAGCATAAAAACAGGCAACAACTTCATTCCTGAACTATTCAGTGTTATAATTTCCAGCAACGAAATTCACAATCGGTGAATTCGCTGGCGCCATCGGCGCGAACTTGAACTGGAGAAAAACATGAATGCCAAAACCCTGATCGTTTCCATCGCCCTGCTGAGCTCGGCTTTTACCGCCCTCCATGCCGGCGCCGCGCCTGCGCCAGGCGAAGCCATCGTCGCCCAAGCCACGCCGACCACGCGCGAAACCGTCACCGCCGAACTGCTGCGCGCCCGCGCCGCCGGCGAAACGTGCACCAGCGAAGCCGACTGTGGACGCCTGCCCGCCATGGCGCCGGCCGCCTTGCGCCAGCAGGCTGCGCAACAGGGCAGCGGCGTGCACATTTGCCAGAACGAAGCCGAATGCGATGCCGCACCGCACCGCGATTTCACCATCACCCGCGAGCAGGTCATGGCCGAGTTCTACCGCGCCCGCGCGGCCGGCGAAATCCCTGAAACCGAAGCTGACAACGACATCGGCGGCGCCGCGCGGCGCCCTCGCGCCCAGTAAATCGTCGATGGCAGTCGCAGTGCGGCGGGCCGTCGGGATACAATCGGTTTCATTGATCGATCATGGAGTATCTGAATGAGCGGCTTCGCGGCAACCAACAAGCGCCTGCAAACGATAGGAACACGCCTGGCCAACTTCCCCCTGGACCCGATGCGGCTGATCCGCATGACCTACCACTTGCAAAAGGCGCTGCGCGACAAGACCGGCGTGGCCCTCAAACCGTTCGAGCTGGCCGATCCCGCCTATATGGTTTTGGCGGTGCTGTATGGCAGCCCGAACGAAACCTCGAGCGCGTCCGAACTGAGCGAGGCCTGCTACGAAAAGCCGGCCAACCTCACGCGCGTGTGCGACGACCTGAAGGCGCGCGGCCTGATTTGCCGCGGCGATAAGGAAGGCGACCGCCGCCTGGTGATGATCAGCCTCACCGACGCCGGCCGCGCGCTCATCGAACAGGCTCTGCCGGCAGTGGGCAGCAAGGTCGCTACCGCCTACGAGAGTTTGAGCAAAGCCGAGATGAAGCAGTTTGCGGACCTGTTCGAGCGCGTACTCACAAAGCTCGACGAATAGCCAGCGCCTCTGGCTTCCGCCGCCGACAAGGGCAAAGTCCATGATGGGCCGATGGTTCACATAAAAGTCGGGCCGCAAGACAAGAATTCGAGGTGGCCGCGCCAGCGTGCC
>JAQGNM010000367.1 GCA_028291845.1 Massilia sp.
TGCTGGGCGAATCGTCGCGCTTCGACCGCTGGAGCCTGATCGGCTACGCGCGCGACACCAATCCGCTGTTGTCGAAAGAACCGAACCTGGTCGCGCTGTCCGACGTCATCACCTCGGTATCGGCCACGCGGCTGTCGATCCCGGTCATTATTTCGCGCAAACCGGCGATGCAGAGCCTGAAGGACGGCTTTTACGAGAAGTCCTTCATCACCGCCTATAAAGAGGCGGGCTTTAAAACCTTCTGGCTGTCGAACCAGATTTCGTTCGGCAAGTACGATACGCCCGTCTCGGTGTTCGCCAAGGAAGCGGACGTTGTCGATTTTCTCAATTTCGGCGGCTTTACCAACAGCTCGAACTTCGACGAGGTGCTGTTTCCGCCGTTCGCCCGCGCGCTGGCCGACAAGGCCTCTAAAAAGCTGATCGTGATCCACTCGCTGGGCAGCCACTGGAATTACAGCCAGCGCTATCCAAAACGCTTTGATCAATGGCAGCCCTCGTTGTTCGGCATCGACAAGCCGGCCTACACGGACGTCGCCTTGAAACCGCAGCTGAACAACAGCTACGACAGCAGCATTTTGTATACCGACTGGTTCCTGTCGCAGCTGATCGCGCGCGTGAAAGAACAGCAGCAAAGCGCCGCCCTGCTGTACGTCGCCGACCACGGCCAGACTTTATATGACAAGAGCTGCAAGCTGGCTTTTCACGGCCACAACACCGATTACGAGTTCCACGTGCCCGCCTTTGTCTGGTATTCGGCGCCGTACGCGGGCCGCTATCCCGCAAAAGTCGAGCAACTCGAACGCCACCGCGGCGCCAGACTGGCCACCGAAAACATGTTTCATACCCTGCTCGATCTCGGCGATATCAGCTATCCGGGCGAAACCCTGGAATGGAGCTTCGTCAATCCCGCTTTCAAGCCGCACACGCGCTATGTCGACAGCTATGGCTGGACCGATTACGACAATGCCACTTTCAAGGGCGATTGCCGCGAGGTGATTGCCAAGGGCAAGCCGCTGAAACGAGACTGAGCTCAGGGGGAATAACGACCGCTGAACCGGCGCGCACGCGGACACTGTCCGCCTCACGCGCCAGGCCGGACAGCGTACACGGCTGCACATCTTCAGCAATATCAATCACTTAACAACTGGCACGCTTCCTGCATTGGTGTACGCATTTGCCAACACCAATGCTTCCATGATCCGCGATACCTCTTCCCAGGACACCGTCGTCACCGCCCCACCGGCCGCCCGCTTCAAGCGCCGCGTGGCGATCGGCAGCGCCGCCATCGTTATTGTCGGCGCCGCCATCACCATGCTGACCGCCTGGCGCGGCACCGATCATTCAGTCAATGAGAGCCGCCTGCGCATCGCCGACGTCACCCGCGGCACCCTGGTGCGCGACGCCTCCGTCAACGGCCGCATCGTCGCCGCCATCAGCCCGACCCTGTATGCGACCGCGCAGTCGACCGTGACCCTGAAAACCAATGCGGGCGACACCGTCCACAAGGGCGATGTCCTCGCGGTGCTGGAGTCGCCCGATCTGTCGGATGCCTTGAAGCGCGAGCAGTCGAGCTACAACCAGCTGGAAGCGGAAGTGGCGAGACAACAGATCCTGGCGAAAAAACAAAAGCTGCTGGCCCAGCGCGAGGCCGACACCGCCGAGATCGACCGGCTGTCCGCCCAGCGCACCCTGGAGCGCTACCAGAGCGTGCCGAATGTCGACGTGATCGCCAAGATCGATTTTCAGCGCGCCAAGGACAACCTCAGTTCCGCGCAAATTCGCGCCAGCCATGCGGCCAAGGCGGCCGGCCTGGAAAACGAGGACGTCGGCCTGGCCCTGAAAACCAAGGTCAATGAACTCGATCGCCAGCGACTATCGCTGGCCAATGCCCAGCGCCGATTCGACGAGCTGACCGTGCGGGCGCCAGTGGATGGTTTTATCGGCACCCTGAATGTGCAGAACCGCAGCGTGGTGGCGGCGAATACTCCCTTGATGACCCTGGTCGATCTGTCAAAACTGGAAGTCGAGCTGGAAGTGCCGGAGACCTACGTTGCCGACATGGGCATCGGCATGCGCGCCGAGATTCAACTGGGCGACGGCACGGCGATGGGCAAGCTGTCGGCGCTCTCTCCCGAGGTGGTAAAAAACCAGGTGCTGGCGCGCGTGCGCTTCGAGGGCAATCAACCGAAAGGCCTGCGCCAGAACCAGCGGGTCAGTGCGCGTCTGTTGATCGAAGAAAAACCGAACGTGGTCATGCTGCCGCGCGGGCCGTTCGTGGAAAACGAGGGCGGCCGCTTTGCCTATGTGATGCGCGATGGCGTCGCCGTGCGCACGCCGATCAAGCTGGGCGCCACCAGCGTCTCGGCGGTCGAAATTGCGGCGGGACTGAAGGTTGGCGACAAGGTCGTCATCGCCGGCACCGACACGTTCACCAATGCACCGCGCGTCTCCATCAACAAGTAATCAACAAATAAGCAGAACCTTCACCATCAAAGGAATTCCCATGCTGCGCATGTCCAATCTCTCCAAGGTGTACCGCACCCACATGATCGAAACCCACGCCCTGCGCGGCTTCGAGATCCAGGTCAACAAGGGTGAATTCGTCACCGTCACCGGGCCGTCCGGCTCCGGCAAGACCAGCTTTTTGAATATCGCCGGCCTGCTCGAAGAATTCACCGACGGCGACTACATATTGGATGGCGTGAACGTCAAGGGCATGGACGACAACGCCCGCTCGCGCCTGCGCAATGAAAAGCTGGGGTTTATTTTCCAGGGTTTTAATTTGATCCCCGATCTGTCCCTGTTCGACAACGTCGACGTGCCGCTGCGCTACCGCGGTTTCAACGCCAAGGAGAGAAAAGAGCGCATCGAGGACGCACTGGCCAAGGTCGGCCTGGCCTCGCGCATGAAGCACTATCCGGCCGAGCTGTCGGGCGGCCAGCAGCAGCGGGTGGCGATCGCCCGTGCGCTGGCCGGCTCCCCCAAGCTGCTGCTGGCGGACGAGCCGACCGGTAACCTCGACACGCAAATGGCGCGCGGCGTGATGGAGCTGCTGGAAGAGATCAACGCCCAGGGCACGACGATTTTGATGGTGACGCACGACCCCGAGCTGGCGGTGCGCTCGCAAAGGAATGTGCACATCATCGACGGCCAGGTGTCGGACCTGGTCCGTAAAGGGCCGTCGCTGGTCGACAGCCAGGCCGCCACCCATGACGCCCACCGCGCATAAGGCCCCGCCATGTTTTCCTACTACTTCAAATTGGGCGTGCGCAGCCTGCGCCGCAACCCGGCGCTGACCGCGCTGATGGTACTGACCCTCGCCATCGGCGTGGCGGCGTCGGTGTCGACCTTGACCATCCTGCACGTCATGTCGAGCAATCCGATTCCGCAAAAGAGCGAGCGCCTGTTCGTGCCGGTGGTCGACAACGGTCCCCTGAAAGGCTACAACCCGGCCGATCCGGAGGGCCGCAATGACAGCAACGAGCAGCTCACCTATGTCGACACGATGAACATGCTCAAGAGCGGCTATGGCGAGCGCCGCACCGCCCTGTATGGGATCGGCGCGGCCATCGAACCGGCGCGCAAGGATCTGCCGGTGATCTCGGCGCAGGGCATCGCGCCCACCCGCGATTTTTTCGCCATGTTCGACGTGCCTTTCCTGTACGGCCAGCCGTGGAGCGAGGCTGACGACAAGGCCGGCGCCGACGTGGTGGTCTTGAGTAAGGCCCTGGCTGAAAAATTGTTCGGCGCCGTCAACCCCGTCGGCAAGCGCATCCGCATAATGGAAAACGATTACCAGGTGGTCGGTGTGCTCGACAATTACCGGCCGCGTCCCAAGTTCTTCCGCCTGGTGGGCGGACCGGGCGCCTTCGGCCAGGAAGAGGAAGTGATGATCCCGCTCGCGACCGCCATCCGCCACGAGACGGGGCCCAACGGCAGCATGAGCTGCAGCGGCAAGCGCGACGCCGGCTGGCAAGGCCTGCTCACTTCCGACTGCACCTGGATCCAGTTTTTCTTCGAGACCAAATCGGGCGCCGAACGGGCGGAGCTGCAAAGCTGGCTAAATAATTACACGGACGAACAGCGCAAGCTGGGACGCTTCCAGCGGCGCGCACCGAACCGCCTGTACGACGTCATGCAGTGGCTGGAGCACCGCAAGGTAGTCGGCAACGACAGCCGCCTGTCGGCCTGGCTGGCCTTCGGCTTTCTGGCACTGTGCCTGGTCAACACCGTGGGCCTGCTGCTGGCGAAGTTTTCCGTGCGGGCGTCGGAGATCGGTATCCGCCGCGCCCTGGGCGCCTCGCGCCGCGAGATTTTTCAACAGTTTTTGACGGAGACGGCGGTGGTCGGCCTGGCTGGCGGCATTCTCGGCCTGCTGCTGGCCTACGGCGCGCTGGCCATCATTGCCATGCAGTCGAAGGAAATGCAGGTGGTGGCGCACATGGACTTGCCGATGCTGGCCGTGACCTTCGTGCTGGCCCTGCTGTCGGCCATGCTGGCCGGCCTGATTCCCACCTGGCGCGCCTGCAAGATCACGCCGGCCATCCAACTCAAATCGCAGTAAGCACGGAGCCTTGACCATGGAAATCAGACCAATTCTCTCCGCCCTCCTGCGCAGCAAGACCGGCGCCATCCTGGTGGCGCTGCAGGTGGCGATCAGCCTGGCCATCCTGGCCAACGCCCTGCACATCGTCAACCTGCGCCAGGCGGTGTCGGCGCGCCCCAGCGGCATTCTCGACGAGAGCTCGATGATCTTTGTCGAGCTGCGCCATTTGAGGAAAGCCGACCACAATGAGCAGATGGCCCAGCAAAAGACCGAAGCGGCGGCGCTGCGCGCGGTGGGCGGCGTCACCTCGGTGGCTTTTACCAACCAGATGCCGATGACCAACAACGGCAGCACCACCAGCGTGGCGGCCGACCGCAAGCAACTCACGCCAAGCGCCGGCGCCTCGTATTATTTTTCGCCCGATCCGCTGGTGAAAACCCTGGGCCTGAAGCTGATCGAGGGGCGCGATTTCCGGCCCGACGAGGTCATCGAAGTGGACAACGACAAGGACGACGACGACGCCTCCACCCCCCGCGCGGTGATCGTCAGCCGCACCCTGGCCGCCAGGGTATGGCCAAACCAGCGCAGCTACGTCGGCAAGACGCTGTACTTCGGCACCGGCGACGATGCCCAGGGCGCCCCGGTGGTGGGCGTCGTCGAGACCTTGCAAAGCCAGAGCGCGGAAGTGGAAGAACGCGGCGAATACTCTGCCATCGTGCCGATGCGCCTGTCGAATGGCTACGGCACCATCTACGCCATGCGCGTCGAAGCGGGCCAGGTCGACCGGGTCATGAAGGAAGCCGAAGCGGCGCTGCTCAAGACCAGCAGCGATCCTTTGATCGTGCGCGTCAAAAAGGTCAGCGACACCCGCAAGGAACGCTACCGCGCCGATATCGCCCTGTCGTGGATGCTGGTAACGGTCAGCGCCCTGCTGCTGTTGATCACCGCCAGCGGCATCGTCGGCATCTCCAGCTTGTGGGTCACGCAGCGGCGCAAGCAGATCGGCGTGCGGCGCGCGCTGGGAGCGCGCCGGGTCGATATCATGCGCTACTTTTTGCTTGAAAATTTCATGATCACCAGCGTCGGCGTCGGCAGCGGCGTGCTGCTGGCGGTCGGTCTCAACCAACTGCTGGTATCGAAACTGGAGATGGCCAGGCTGCCGCTCGATTATCTGCTGACCGGCGCCGGCGTGTTCTGGCTGCTGGGGGCGCTCGCCGTGTACGGGCCGGCGTGGCGCGCGGCCAGCATTTCGCCGGCCACCGCCACCCGCAGTACCTGAGAACGCCCACCGCGGCCAGCTGTCGATGCTATGCTATCTGCCATGCCCACAGTCCTGATCATCGACGACAACGCCGCGGTCGCCATCGCGCTCGAGGTGCTGTTCTCCCTGCACGACATCAACGCCATCACCGCCGCGTCTCCCGAAGAGGGCCTGGCGCTGCTGGCGCGCGA
The DNA here is from genome assembly GCA_028291845.1 of Massilia sp. Classification (GTDB taxonomy): domain Bacteria; phylum Pseudomonadota; class Gammaproteobacteria; order Burkholderiales; family Burkholderiaceae_D; genus JAFCUW01. The sequence continues at coordinate 5,999 of JAQGNM010000367.1, forward strand.
GCCGGTCGACCTGGTCGTGCAGGACATGAACTTTACCCTTGAGACCACTTCCGGCGAAGAGGGCGTCGCCCTGTTCCGCCAGATTCGCAGCCTGCATCCCGACCTGCCGGTGATCCTGCTGACCGCCTGGACCCATCTCGACGCGGCGGTCGACCTGGTCAAGTCGGGCGCGGCCGACTACCTGTCCAAGCCGTGGGACGACAACCGCCTGATCGCCAGCGTCACCAACCTGATCGAACTGGGCCAGGCCAGCCGCGCGCTGGCCCAGCGCGTGCAGCGCGAACGGCGCCAGCGGCGCGAGCTCGAACTGCACTTCGACCTGCGCGGCATGGTGTGGCAGGACCCGGCCACCGAGCGGGTGCTGCACCTGGCCTGCCAGGTCGCGCGCGCCGACGTGCCGGTGCTGATCAGCGGACCGCACGGCACCGGCAAGGAGCGCATCGCCGAGGT
>JAQGNM010000369.1 GCA_028291845.1 Massilia sp.
CGACGGCGACCTGGAGCTTGGCGGCGAAGGCGTCATAGATCCCGTCCTGCACCAGGAAGCGGTTGGCGCAGACGCAGGTCTGGCCGGTGTTGCGGTACTTGGAGGCCATGGAGCCCTGCACCGCGGCGTCCAGATCCGCGTCGTCGAAGACGATGAAGGGCGCGTTGCCGCCCAGTTCGAGCGACAGCTTTTTGATGGTCGGCGCCGATTGCGCCATCAGCAGGCGGCCCACCGCGGTCGAGCCCGTAAAGCTGAGCTTGCGGACGATCGGATTGGCAGTCATCTCGCCACCGATGGCTTTGCTGTCGCCGGTGATCACAGACAATACGCCCTTCGGCAAGCCAGCGCGCTCGGCCAGTACTGCCATGGCGAGCGCGGAAAATGGCGTCAGTTCGGCAGGCTTGACCACGATCGGGCAGCCGGCCGCCAGCGCCGGTCCGACCTTGCGGGTGATCATCGCCGCGGGGAAATTCCACGGCGTGATGGCCGCGCACACACCGATCGGTTCACGCGTTACCACCATTCTGCGGTCGGCCCATGGCGACTGCAAGGTGTCGCCGTCGACGCGTTTTGCCTGTTCGCCGAACCACTCGAGGAAGGAGGCGGCGTACGCCACTTCGCCCTTGGCTTCCGGCAGCGGTTTGCCTTGCTCGGCGGTCATGATCAAGGCCAGGTCGTCGGCGTTTTCCAGCATCAAATCGTTCCACTTGCGCAGGATCAGCGCGCGCTCGCGCGCGGTTTTCTTGCGCCAGGCGGGCCAGGCGGCGTTGGCGGCGTCGATGGCGCGCCTGGTTTCGGCGGCGCCCATGTGCGGCGCGCGGCCGATCGTCTCGCCGGTGGCCGGGTTGGTGACTGTAAAGGTGGTGGCGTCGTCGGCATCGCACCATTCGCCATCGATAAAGGCCTGCTGACGCAGCAGCGTCGGGTCTTTCAGGTTGAGCATTGCTGTCCTCGTCTTATGTTTATTCATAGGCTGATAGCGCCATGGTAGTCCAATTTCCCCGCCGCGGCAGGGCCGCGCCGGGGTTACGTGTTGGCATCAAAGTGACTTTGCGCGTATGCTTTTGGCAAGAATCCGATCAGCCAACGATGCGCGCTTCCCTTCTGGCTTATCATGGAGCCGTGCGTCAATACAGAAAAGAGGGACTGTCCATGCGCCGCCCCATTGTCTTAATACCCGCCTGTTCGTGCGATGTCGGCAGTCATGCCAACCACGTTGTACAGCGCAAATATGTCGATGCCGTCGTCATCGGCGCCGATTGCGTGCCCATGATTTTGCCGGCGCTCGGCGAAGCGACCGACCTTGAAACCGTGCTTGGCATGTGCGACGGCATCATGTTGACGGGCGCCGCCTCGAATGTGCACCCGAGCCACTACGCCGAAGACGTGCGCGACCCGAGCCTGCCGCAGGATCCGCTGCGCGACGCCACCACCTTGCCGCTGATCCGCGCAGCCTTGCGCCGTGGTATTCCGATTTTTTCCATCTGCCGCGGCTTTCAGGAAATGAACGTGGCGCTCGGCGGCAGCCTGCACCAGGCGGTACAGGAAGTCGAAGGGCATTTCGATCACCGCGAAAACGAAGCGCACGAACTGGACGCGCAGTACGGCCCTGCCCACCCGGTGGCGCTGGAGCCGCTTGGCTTGATGGAACGCATCCTCGGAGCGGGCGACATCCAGGTCAATTCGCTGCACGGGCAGGGCGTCAACAAGCTGGCGCCCGGCCTGGCCATCGAGGCGCGCGCGCCGGACGGCCTGGTGGAAGCGTTCTCAGTGCCGGGCGCGGCGGCCTTTGCGCTGGCCCTGCAATGGCATCCTGAATGGCACATCCGCGACAACCCGGTATCGATGAAGCTGTTCGGCGCATTCGGCGCCGCCTGCCGCGCCTACCAGGCCGCGCGGCCGGGCAGGGCATCGGCATAGCATCGGCATAGCATCGAAACACCCGCCACCCGACAAAAATATTAAAGAGAGCACCAAATGGCAATTCGCGAAAATTTCAGTTATACCGACATGGATTTATGGCTCAACGAAAAACGGGTCACGGAAATCGAATGCCTGATCCCCGACTTGACAGGGGTAGCGCGCGGCAAGATCATGCCGCGCGCAAAATTTACCCAGGAACGCGGCATGCGCATGCCGGAAGCGGTGTTGGGCATGACGGTGACGGGCAACGTCCCGGTCGATGACGCGCCATACGACCGCGCCATCTCCACCACCGACCGCGACATGATCTTAAAGGCCGATCCCACCACCATCACCATGGTGCCGTGGGCAGCCGACCCGACCGCCCAGGTCATCCACGATTGTTATTTCGCCGATGGCGCGCTGGTCGATTTCGCCCCGCGAACCGTATTGCGGCGGGTATTGAAACTGTACGCCGACAAGGGCTGGAAGCCGGTGGTGGCGCCCGAGCTCGAGTTTTATTTGACGGCGAAAAATATCGATCCCGACTTGCCGCTGCGCGCGCCGGTGGGCCGTTCGGGCCGCTCGGAGACCAGCCGCCAGGTCTACAGCATCGACGCCGTCAACGAATTCGATCCGCTGTTCGAAGACATCTACGATTACTGCGAAATGATGAATCTCGACGTCGACACCCTGATCCACGAGATCGGCGCCGGCCAGATGGAAATCAACTTTTTGCATGGCGATCCGCTCGGCCTGGCCGACAAGGTGTTTTTCTTCAAGCGCACCCTGCGCGAGGCAGCCTTGAAACACGATATGTACGCCACCTTCATGGCCAAGCCGATGGCCGGCGAGCCGGGCTCGGCCATGCACGTGCACCAGAGCGTGGTCGACATCAAGACCGGACTGAACATCTTCAGCGCGGAAGATGGTTCGGCCGCGCCCATCTTCAAACATTACATTGCCGGCTTGCAGCGATATATGCCATCGGCAATGGCGATCGTCGCCCCTTATGTCAATTCCTACCGCCGCATCGTGCGCCACACGGCAGCGCCGATCAACATCCAGTGGGGCATCGACAACCGCACGGTCGGTTTCCGCGTGCCCGAATCGGGCCATCAGGACCGCCGCGTGGAAAACCGCATCATCGGCGCCGACGCCAATCCCTACCTGGCATTGGCGGTTACCCTCGCCTGCGGCTACCTCGGAATGACCGAGCAGCTCGAGCCGACGCCGATCATGTCGGGCAGCGCCTACGACATGCCGTTCGAGTTGCCGCAAGGCTTGCCTGAAGCGCTTGGTCTGCTGCGTGGGGAAGACAAGCTGCGCAGTGTGCTGGGCGACCGCTTTATCGACGTCTACAGCGCCATCAAGGATCTCGAGCACCAGGAATTCATGAAGGTCATCAGCCCGTGGGAGCGTGAGCACCTGTTGTTGCACGTCTGAGGCTGTGATGGACGAATTTGACTCCAGCAATACCGTCGATACCAAAACCATCCAGGCGCTCGACGCCGCCCACTACCTGCACCCGTTCACCGACCCTGCGGCGCTGGCCGCCAGCGGCGCGCGGGTGATGGTGAAGGGCGATGGCATCTGGCTGTGGGATTCCGACGGCAACCGCATCCTCGACGGCATGTCGGGGCTGTGGTGCGTCAACATCGGCTACGGACGCCAGCGCATGAGCGACGCCGTCTACCAGCAGATGCAAATCCTGCCGTTTTATAACAGTTTCTTCAACACCACCAACGTGCCGGCGGTAATGCTTGCCGCCAAGCTGGTGGAGTTGGCGCCGGCCAATTTCAATCGCGTGTTTTTCACCGGGTCCGGCTCGGAAGCGAACGACACCATCGTGCGCATGGTGCGCCGCTACTGGGAATTGATGGCGGAACCGGAGCGCCACATCATCATCAGCCGCACCAACGCCTACCACGGCAGCACCATTGCCGGCGTCTCGCTGGGCGGCATGGCCGGCATGCATGCGCAGGGCGGGCCGCTGGTGCCCGGCATCGTCCACATCGACCAGCCCAGCTACCTGGAACACGGTCACGGCATGACGGAGGACGATTTTGGCGTCGCCGCGGCCGGCTGGCTGGAAGAGAGAATCAAAACGGTCGGCCCGCACAATGTGGCGGCATTCATTGCCGAACCGGTGCAGGGCGCGGGCGGCGTCATCATTCCACCAACCACCTACTGGCCGGAAATCCAGCGCATCTGCGACAAGTACGGCATTTTGTTGGTCGCCGATGAAGTCATCTGCGGCTTCGGCCGCCTCGGCGCCTGGTTCGGCAGCGAGCGCATGGGAATCTCTCCCGATCTGATCGCCTTTGCCAAGGGCGTCACCTCCGGTTACATCCCGCTGGGCGGCGTGCTGGTGGGCGACCGGGTCGCCGACGTGCTGACGGCCAGGGGCGGCGATTTCAATCATGGCTTTACCTATTCGGGCCACCCGGTCGCCTGCGCCGCGGCGCTGGAAAACATCCGCATCATGGAAGAGGAAGGCCTGGTCGCGCGCGTGCTGGACGACACCGGCCCCTACCTGAATGCCGCCTTCAAGCGCTTGATCGCCCATCCGCTGGTGGGCTATGCCGACAGTTTCGGCTTTGTCGCCGGCCTGAACCTGGTGCGCAGCAAGGGCGCCACGGTGCACGACAACGAAGTGTTCGACGGCGACGTCGGCGTCGGCATGATGTGCCGTGCGCACATGTTCGAGGCCGGCATCATCATGCGCGCCGTGGGCGACCGCATGATCGTCGCGCCGCCGCTGGTGATGACGCACGAAGAGATCGACGAAATGGTCAAACGCATCGCGCTGGCGCTGGACAATACCCTGGCTGAACTGCGCAGCAAGGCCTTGCTGCCCGTGGCAGCCATAGCTTAGTCGACCATCGTCCTGGTGGTGTCGTGACGGTTTTGCAGTACCTGCGGCAGCAGCGAACCGAGCACCATCGCCGCGAACCCAGCCAGCAGGCCGGCCAGCTGGCCGGGAAACGCCGCACCGAAGTTGCTCAGCTGGGGGAAGAACAGCAGCCACACGGCAATCCCCACCACCACCGAGGCAATCGCGCCCTGGGTGGTGGCGCG
>JAQGNM010000376.1 GCA_028291845.1 Massilia sp.
CTACAAGCTGCGCGCCTGATCCACTTCAATCGGCCGCCGGCGCCGAATCGTCCGGCGGCGGCGCTGCTTGCGCCAGGTCGAAATTCTCCAGCATCCAGTCGGCCATCGACATCAAATCTTCCGTCACCACGGTGGGCGCCGCGCCCAGCACGTCGAACGGTCCCAGGGCGCGGTTGACCCAGCAGGTGGCGAAACCGAACAGGCTGGCGGCGCTAGCGTCCCAGCCATTGGCCGAAACGAACAAAATCTGGTCGCGCGGCAATCCCATGCGGCGTTCGCACAGTTCGTAGACTTTCGGATGCGGCTTGAACACTTGCACGTCTTCGGCACTGATCAGTTCGTCAAATGCCCAGCCCAGACCGGAATTGTTGATCACCTGGGCGATCGACTTGTGCGAGCCGTTTGAAATGATACCGAGAGGAATGCCAGCGTCCTTCAGCGAGTGCAGCGCGGCGCCGGCGTCCGCATGCGGCGCCAGCCGCAGATAATGGTCGTTGAGCACGATCGCCATGTCTTCTTCCAGCGGCAAGCCCAGCGCGGCGCAGGCGAAACCGAGGGCGTCGCCGGTCAGCACTTCGAAATTGGCGTATTTGTCCATCAGGCTGCGCAGCCAGGTGTATTCCAGCTGCTTTTGGCGCCACAGGGTCGACAGCGCCATGCCCTTGCCGGGAAAAGCTTGTTCGCACACGGCGGCCACCGAGTGGACGTCGTACAAGGTGCCATAAAGATCGAAGACAATGCCGCGGTAAGGTTTCATTGGATAACATGCAGTTGCTGATGTGGCGACTTTACCATCCCTTAGCTTGCCGTAGCGCACCGTTCATCGACTTTCAGCATGGCGAAGTGGGGTTTTTGCATAAATTTACTGGAGTTCGGACGAAAAAAAAGCTCACCGAAGTGAGCTCTATTCCAATGTATTACCAATGCTTTAATCGTCTCTCAGTCGCCCATGCTATCTGCGTGGTGCGGTGATATGTAAATCGACCAACGTATCCGGAATTACAAAACCTGGCGTTTTGCGACTTGCTACGGCTGCCGCGTTACACCCGCGGCGGCCGAGGCGCAAGGCCCTGGCTGCATGAAACAAGCTGAGCTCGCTTCACGACAAAACGAAGTATAGCAGGGTTTTGTGCGATGCAGCAAACTAATTTTGCTTCGGCGTCACCAGCGGCACCGGCTCGCTCGGCCCGCCATCCCTGCCCACCTTCTCGTATTCAGCGATCACTTGCGCCCCCATCAGCAGCAAGGTGGCGCCGATTTCGAGGCTGAACATGACGACGATGGCGGTGGTCATCGAGCCATACACCACGTTCACCTGCGACAAGGTGGTGAAATACCAGACCAGCACGTGGCGGGCGATTTCCCACAGCAAGGCCGCGGTGACCCCGCCGATCAGGGCATGGGCGTAGGACAGTCTTCCGACCGGCATCACCAGGTAGATCGAGGTGAGCACGAGAATCTCGCCGCCCACCCCCAGCAGGTACAGCAAGGCCCCCGACACGCCTTTCAGCGACCAGTCGGCGCCGAACAGGCGCACGCTTTCCGTGCCGATCACCTGCAGCGAGCCGGCCACCAGGGTAACCAGCATCACCCCTGCCCCCAGCGCCACGATATAACAGTAGGGCAGGATCGCCGACACCAGGTAATGGCGGCGCTTGACCGACACCCGGTGCACGAAAATGACGCTCATGGCATTTTCCAGCACGGTGAATGCCAGCGAACTGAAAAACACCATGGTGGCGCCCAGCACCCAGGTGATCAGGTCGCGGTTGTCGAGAAAATGCGCGACTTCGGCGGTGATCGAGCGGCTCTGGCTGGGCACCAGGTATTCCAGGTAGCGCATCAGGGTCGCCAACAACACGGACTGATCGATGAAGTGCGACAACACCACCACCACCAGCATCAGGAAAGGCACGATCGACAGCAAGGCGTAATAGGCCACGGCGCCGGCCAGCAACAGGCCCTGGTTGGCGCGAAAGGCTTTTAATACTTGCCAGGCGAAGGCCAGCGGATGGGCCAGGATGTAGGTGTTGGCGCGCCGGTTGAGCAGCTTGGCCGGCGATAGGTGGGCAAGGTCGGGCAGATGGGGAAAGTGAAGTGACATTCTCGGTGAAATCGGACTTTATCGCATCATCTGGCCAGGCGGATGCCGCTCATTTGCCAGCGCGCCCCCGCCGGGAAGAAGTTGCGGTAGGACAGGCGCGAGTGGCCGGCCGGGGTGGCGGCGGATGAACCGCGCAGCACATATTGGTTGAGCATGAACTTGCCGTTGTATTCGCCCAGCGCGCCGGGCGCGGCGGCGTAGCCGGGATACGGCGCATAGCTGCTGCTGGTCCATTGCCAGCAATGGCCGAACAACTCGCGCAGGCGTTCGCCGCCCGCCGCCGTCGCGGCGTGCTCCCATTCGGCTTCGGTGGGCAGACGCATGCCGCGCCAGTTGGCGTAGGCGTCGGCCTCGTACAAGGAGATACTTGTGACCGGCTTGTTCGGATCGAGCCGCTGCAAGCCGTGCAGGGTGAATTCGTGCCACTGTCCGGCCTCGTCGCGGCGCCAGTACAGCGGCTGCTGCCACTTGTTGGCAGTCACCACGTCCCAGCCCTCAGCCAGCCACAAGGCCGGATCGCGGTAGCCGCCGGCGTCGATGAAGGCGGCAAATTCGCCATTGCTCACCAGGCGGTCGGCCAGAGAGAATGGTTCGACAAACACCCTGTGGCGCGGCAGTTCGTTGTCGAAACTAAAGGTGTCGCCCTCAAAACCCATGCTGCTGACGCCGCCCTGGAAGGCGATCAAGGCCATCGGCGAAGCGGCCGCCAAGGCTGGCGCGTCATCGCGATACGCCGGATTCATCGCATTGTGCGACAGCAGATGCTGCACGTCCGTCAGCAGCAATTCCTGGTGCTGCTGCTCGTGCTGCAGTCCCAGTTCGATCAGCGAACACAGTTGCGGGTCGTCGGCGCGCCGCTCCAGCAAACGCTTGATCCGGGCGTCGACGTCGAAGCGCCAGGCGCGCACCTCGGCCATCGACGGCCGCGTCAGCAGCCCGCGCTGGGCGCGCGGGTGGCGCTCGCCGATGCCGTTGTAATAGGAATTGAAGAGGAAACGAAACGCCGGATGAAACGGTTTGAAGTCCTGTTCCAGTGTTTCCAGGATAAACGTTTCGAAAAACCAGGTGGTGTGGGCCAGGTGCCATTTGACCGGGCTGGCGTCGGCCATCGACTGCGCGCCGCAATCCTCGTCGGACAGCGGCGCTGCCAGCGCCAGCGAGCGGCGCCGCACACTGTCGAAGCGCAGGCTGCATGCAGCCTGACCGGGTGACACCTCGTGCGGATCCCTCATGGTCAGGCGCCGATCGCGTGCGCGTAAATGACCGCGAACCAGCCGTGCGGATCGGTCCATACTTCGCGCGCCTGGAAGCCCGATTGCTCGAGCAGGCCGACGGCCGCGCTTTGCCGGTATTTATAACTGTTCTCGGTGTGGATGCGCTCGCCGGCATCGAAATCGCGCTGGCCGCCCTGCCACGTGACGGTCAAGTCATGGCGCGCCTCGAGGTGCATTTCGATGCGCGATTCGGCGGCGTTGAAACGGCCGCGGTGGCGCCACTGGCGCACGTCGAAATCGGCGCCGGCCAGGTGATTCAGGTGGCGCAGCAGATTGAGGTTGAAGGCGGCGGTGACGCCAATGGCGTCGTCGTAAGCGGCGTCGAGCAGCTCGCTGTCCTTGACCAGGTCGATGCCGATCAACAGCGCGCCGTCATCGCCGCACTGGGCGCGCGCGCGGCGCAAGAACGCGCAGGCCTGTTCCGGCGTGAAATTGCCGATCGACGAGCCAGGGTAGAAAAACACGCGCCTTTCCTCACGCACGCTGGCCGGAAGATCCAGGCTGCTGGAAAAATCCAGACCCAGGCCCAGCATGTCGATGGCCGGAAAGCGCTGCTGCAGGCTGTCGATCGATTCGCGCAGGAAATCGGCGGAGATGTCGATGGCAACATATTGGGCCGGCTGCAAACGCGTGAACAATTTTGCCGCCTTGGCGCAGTGGCCGGCGCCCAGGTCGATCAAGGTGCTGCCGGGGCCGATGGCGCGCGCCATCGCCTCGCCGTGGGCGGCGAAAATGGCCGCCTCGGTACGCGTCGGGTAATACTCCGGCAATTCGCAGATCGCTTCGAACAGGCGCGAACCGAGCGCATCGTAGAGAAACTTGGGCGACACTTCGGCCTGGCGCGCCGCTAGACCGGCAGCGATTTCCGCACGCACGGCGGCGCTGCCGTGAGCAAGGGCGGCGCTGCTGGCAGGCCGCGGCCCTTGCTTGCCGGAAGGCGGAACGGCATGCAGGGAGTTCGTCGTCGTATCAGGCGGCATAGATCGGTTGGTCCTGGAGCATCGGTGATAGGGAAGCAGAGATACGCGTCGGCAGGCACACAGACTGCGCATGTATCGCCGCGCCGGCGATGGCGGCGCCTGCGCACAAATCCGCCAAGCAAAAACGATAGCTTTGTTTTTGTTATGATAGCTGAATAAACACTTTTTCAGCGCCTGCCCCATCGTATCGTGCCAGTCCCGGCGCGCACGTTCCGGCGCATCAATCCTGTTCCCGTCTGAAAGGGCTTATGAGCCGCTTCTCCGCCTTCCGTACCCTCAAGCACCTGCTCGGCGCCAGCGCCGCTGCCGGCCTGATGTTTGCCGCCGCCCACGCCGGCGCGCAAAACACTCCGGGCGTCCTGCGCGTGTCGGCCATTCCTGACGAGAACCCGACCGAGTTGCAGCGCAAGTTCAAGCCGCTTGGCGACTACCTGGCCAAAGCGACCGGTCTGAAGGTGGAATTCACCCCGGTCACCGATTACGCCGCCTCGGTCGAGGGCTTGATCAACAAGCGCCTGGACATGGTCTGGTTCGGCGGTTTCACGTTCGTGCAGGCCAACGTGCGCAGCAAGGGCGCGATCACCCCGCTGGTGCAGCGCGCCGAAGACGAGAAATTCAAGTCGGTGTTCGTCACCACCAACAAGGATATCAACAAGCTGGAAGACCTCAAGGGCAAGACCTTGTCGTTCGGCGCCGAGTCCTCCACTTCCGGCCACCTGATGCCGCGCTACTATTTATTAGCCGCGAAGATCAATCCGGACACCGATCTGAAGCGCATCGCCTTTTCCGGCGCCCATGACGCCACCGTCGCCGCGGTCGGCGGCGGCAAGGTCGATGCCGGCGCGCTGAACATCTCGGTGTGGGAAAAACTGATCGCCGAGAAGAAGGTCGATCCGGCCGTGGTGCGGGTGTTCTACACCACCCCCGGCTACTACGACTACAACTGGAGCGTGCGCACCGACATGAATCCGGCCCTGAAGAAAAAAATCACCGATGCCTTCCTGGCGCTCGACAAATCCACCCCTGAAGGCAAGGAAATCCTCGAACTGCAGCGCGCCAGCAAGTTCATTCCAACCAAGGCAAGCAACTACGGCGACATCGAAAAGGCGGCGCACAACGCCGGCCTGCTCAAGTAAGCCAGGCTTGAACGCAATGGCGAACAGCTACCGCCTCGAGCAACTGACGGTGCGCCACGTCGGTGGCGGACACGGCGCGGCGGCATTGGCGGGCATCGACCTGGTCGTCGAGCAGGGCGAGCAGGTGGCGATCATCGGCCCGTCCGGCGCCGGCAAGACCACCTTGCTGGCGACCCTGTCGTGCAGCCGCAAACCCGACAGCGGCGTGCTGCAAGTGCTCGGTGAAGACCCGTGGGCGCTGGCCGAATCGGCGCGCCACCGGCTGCGCGCACGCCAATGCCTGGCGCCGCAGACGCCGCCCCTGCCGCCGCGCCAACGCGTCGTCACCGCGGTGCTGGCGGCGCGCCTGCCGCAGTGGAGCTTGTGGCAGGCGCTGTCCTCCCTGATCAAGCCGTCCGACCCGCAAGCGGCGTTCGACGCGCTGCAGCGCTTCGGTCTCGGCGACAAGCTGTATGCGCGTGTCGACCGCCTGTCGGGCGGCGAGCGCCAGCGCTGCGGCCTGGCGCGCCTGTTGTTGTCGAACGCGGAAACCTTCCTGGTCGACGAACCCTTGTCGGCGCTCGATCCGACCCTGTCGCAGCTGACCCTGTCGACCCTGCAGCAGGAAGCGCGCGCGCGCAACGCCACCCTGGTGTGCAGCCTGCACCAGGTCGACATCGCGCGCGCCCACTTTCCCCGCATCGTCGGCCTGCGCGCCGGGCGCATCGTGTTCGACCTGCCACGCGAGCAGGTGACCGACGCCCAGATCGCCGCGCTGTACCAGAACGAAGCGGTGCAGGCCGCTGTGCCGGCGCCGCACGAAACGCCGGCGCGCCTGGCTGTCGGCGCCTGCCTGTAGCCGGAATGAACACAGCCATCCTGCCCACGGCGCCGTTCACCGCCGCGCCGTCCGACCCGGCCCTGCGCCGGCGCCTGATCGCCACCCTGGTATTCGTGCTGCTGCTGTGGCCCATGCTGGTGTATTCCGAATTCAAGCCGTGGCTGCTGTTCGACGCCCAGAGCCTGGTCGCCACCCGCCGTTTCCTGGCGCAGTTCCTGCATCCGGCGGTCGACGCCGAATTTCTCCAGCTGGTGCTGATCAACACCTGGCAAACCGTGGCGATGGCCACCGCCGGCCTGACCCTGGCCTTGGCAGGGGCGATTCCCGCCACCCTGATCGTCACCGAGCGCTTGTCGATTTCGAAAATGGGCAGCGGACGCATGCGCCCGTTCGCCAAGGTGGTGCGGCAAATCGTGCGCTGGCTGCTGGTGCTGCTGCGCAGCGTGCCGGAGCTGGTATGGGCGCTGTTGTTCGTGCGGGTGATCGGGCTGGGGCCGACCGCCGGCGTGCTGGCCATCGCCCTCACCTACAGCGGCATGCTGGGCAAGGTGTATGCCGAGATCCTCGAGTCGTCCGACGCCCACGCCGCCGACACGCTGCTGACCAACGGCAGCTCGCGCCTGTCGGCCCTGCTGTTCGGCGCCCTGCCCGATTCGAGTTCGGAGCTGGTGTCCTACACCGTCTACCGCTGGGAGTGCGCGATCCGCGGCTCGGCCGTGATGGGCTTTGTCGGCGCCGGCGGACTCGGTCAGCGCATGGATGAATCGACCCGCAACATGGCCGGCGGCGAAGTGGCGACCATGCTGATCGTGTTCGTGCTGCTGGTGGCGCTGGCCGACGTCGTCTCCCGGATGCTCAGAAAGCGGCTCGGATGAGCGCGCGCCCCTCTGTACATTCTCTGCCCGCGCCGCCGCGGCGCCACCTGTCGACCTGGCTGCTGATGCTTGGGCTGGCCGCCCTGGTGGTGGCCAGCTTCGCCAGTTTGCCGCTGCGCTTCGCCGAATTTTTCACCGAGGCCGCCTGGACCACCAGCGCTGAATTCCTGGCCGGGTTCGCGCCGCCCGAGACCGCCGCGCCCTTCCTCGCCAAGACCTTCAACGCGGCGCTGGAGACCTTGTCGATGTCGGCGCTCGGCACCTTGCTGGCGGTGCTGGCGGGATTGGCAATGGCGCTGCCGGCCGCCGGCAGGTTCGGCGCCGCCCCGCGCGCGCTGGTGCGCGGCGCCCTCAACGTGCTGCGCTCGATCCCGGAACTGGTATGGGCCTCGATGATGCTGGTGGCGGCGGGCCTGGGTCCATTCGGCGGCACCCTGGCGCTGGCGCTGCACACCAGCGGTGTACTGGGCCGGCTGTTTGCCGACGCCCTGGAAAACGCCGAGCCCCTGCCCCAGCAAACCCTGCTCACCAACGGCGCCTCTCCCCTGCCGGCGTTTTTCTACGCCACGTTCCAGCAAACCGTGCCGCAGATGCTGTCGTACACCCTGTACCGCTGGGAGAACTATATCCGCGCCGCCGCGGTGCTGGGCGTGGTCGGCGCCGGCGGACTGGGCCAGA
>JAQGNM010000184.1 GCA_028291845.1 Massilia sp.
CGGCCTTGAGCGGCGGCAGGATGATCGGCGCCGTCATCAGGATGATCGACACCGGCGGCAGGAAGAAACCGAATACGACCACCATCAGCAGGATAACCGCCAGCAGCAGCCAGCGCGACAGGTGCATGTCGACCACCCACTGCGCCGCCGACTGGCTGATGTGCAGGTAGCTCATCACGTAGGAATAAAACAGCGACATGCCGATAATCAGCAGCAGCATGGTCGATTCCTTGATGGTCGAAGTGAGGATCGGCGCCAGGTCGCGCGGGCGCCATACCTGGTAGACGATGGCGATCAGCACCATGGCGAGCAGCGCGCCCAGGCCCGCCGTCTCGGACGGCGTGGCGTAGCCGCCGTACAGCGCCACCATCACGCCAATCAGCAGGATCACGAAGGGCAGCACGCGCGGCAGCATTTCGACTTTCTGGCGCAGGGTGAAATGCTCGGTGTCGAGGTAGGCCGACTTGGCGCCGCCGCCTTCATAGACCGCCTTGGCCAGCGCGTATTCCTTGCGTGCGCGGTAGACTGCGTAGCCGGCGAACAGGCCGACCAGCAGCAGGCCGGGGCCGATCCCGGCCAGGAACAGCCGACCCAGGGACTGCTCGGCCGCGACCGCATATAGAATCATGGTGATCGACGGCGGCAGCAGGATGCCCAGGGTGCCGCCGGCGGCGATGATGCCGGCGGCGAAGCCGGGAGAATAGCCGCGCTTGCGCATCTCGGGAATGCCGGCCGAGCCGATTGCCGAGCAGGTGGCCGGCGACGACCCGGCCATGGCGGCGAACAGCGCGCAGGCGAACACGTTGGCGATACCGAGGCCGCCCGGCACCTTGTGCAGCCAGGTGTGGATCGCCGAATATAAATCCTTGCCGGCCGGGGATTTGCCGATCGCCGCCCCTTTTAAAATGAACAGGGGGATCGACAAGAGGGTGATCGACGCCATCTCCTCGTAGACGTTTTGGGTGACCGTGTCGAGCGAGGACGCCGGCATGAAAAAATACATGAAGCCGGTCGCCACCACGCCCAGCGCAAAGGCGATCGGCATGCCGGAGAACATGACGATCAGGGTCACCACGCCATACAGGGCGCCCAGGGTGAGGGGACTCATGGCAGGCTCCGTTCAGGGTGGGTTTTCATTTCTTCTTTTCTGACCGGCTGCCCGGTGCGCCGATTCGTCACATGTGTCAGCACCTGCACCAGGATCTGCAAGGTCAATACGCTCATCCCGAACGCCATCATGGCGTACGGGATCCACAGCGGCGGGGCGAAGGTCGACGACGTCGTCATGCCGTCGACCCAGGCCTCATGCCACAGCGTCCATGACTTCCATGAGAAAAATGCGCAAAACAGCAGCGAGACCAGGTCGACGAAAAACAGCCGCACCGCGTTGACCCGCGCCGGCAGCAGCGAGGACAGCGCCTCGATGCCGATGTGGCCGCGGAACGATTGCACGTAGGCGGTGCAAAAGAAGGTGGCGCCGACCAGCATGAACACCGATGCCTCGTCCTGCCAGTCGGTGGGCGTCTTGAAAAAATAACGCACCACCACCGAGTAGGTGAGGATCAGCGCGGTCAGCACCAGCGCGGCCATGGACAGGCGCAGCAGCATGCTGTTGAACAGGTCCAGCAGGCGCGAGAAGCCGGCCAGCGCCGGCTGGTCGGGAACCGCCGGCCCCCGTGGCGTGCCCTCGGGCGGCGCGATGTCGAAGCCGTGGCTCATACCATTCCTTTACAAGGTCTTTTCGGCCAGCGCCAGCAGCTTGGCGCAGTTGGCGTTCTTGTCGGCGTAATCCTTCCACACGCTGGTGCGGGCGATGGTTTGCCATTTCTTGACGATGTCGGGATTCAGATCGACCACCCGGGCGCCAGTCTTGGTGTACACCGCGGCCACCGCCGAGTCGTCGGCCTGCGCCGCCTTGCGGGCGAACCCTTCCAGTTCGCCGCCGACCGCCAGGATCATCGCCTGCTGTTCCTTGGTCAGTTTGTCGAACACGGTTTTCGACATCATCAGCGGCTCGAACATGAACCAGTAGGCGCCATTGCGGCCGGTGGTCAGCGCTTTCGACACTTCCTCCAGGCGGAACGAGATCAGCGAGGTGGACGAGGTCAGCGCCGCTTCCATCGCACCGGTCTGCATGGCGGCGTAGATCTCGTTGGACGGCAGGGTCACCACGGCGGCGCCGGCCGCTTTCAACATCAAGTCCATTTCGCGCGAACCGCCGCGCACCTTCATGCCCTTGGCGTCCTCGGGATGGACGATCGGCTTGGTGCGCGAGGCCACGCCGCCGGCCTGCCAGATCCACGATACCAGCACGATGCCCTTTTCCAGCAGGATGCGGTTGAGTTCCTTGCCCACTTCGGCGTTTTTCCAGCCGTAGCCCTGGTCGTAGGACGTGACCAGGCCCGGCATCAGGCCGATGTTCACCTCGGGGACCTCGCCGCCCGCATACGCCAGCGGCACCAGCGACATGTCGAGCGCGCCCTTGCGCATGGCCGAGAATTGCGAGTTGGTCTTCATCAGGGAAGAGCCGGGGTAGATCTCGAATTTCAGCGCGCCCTTGCTGCGCTTTTCCACTTCGGCGGCGAACATGCGCACCAGACGGTCGCGGAAGTCGCCTTCGGCGACGGTGCCGCCGGGGAACTGGTGCGAGATTTTCAGGGTGGTCGCCGCCTGGGCAAAGGCTTTCTGGATCCACAAGGGACTGGCGGCGAGCGCGCCGAGGGCGCCGAGGGCACGGCGGCGGGTGGTGTTGGTCATTGTCTTCCTCCAAGATCTTCGGTGTGAGCCGCTGTCGACGCGGCTTGGGTATCGATTGTTATGGTCTCTGCGGACCTGGCTTTTTATGTATACAAGACTAAACTTAAAAAATACAATGTCAAGCAAGATATGAAATTTGAATGAATTTTCCACAACAAGCCGGGTGAGCCCATGACCAGCCGTTCTGTCCAGTTACGCGAGTCGATCGAGGAAATGATCGCCGTCGGCACCTTGCCGCCCGGGCAGCATCTCGACGAGACCGAACTGGCCACCCGCTTCGGCGTCTCGCGCACGCCGATCCGCGAGACGCTGATCCAGCTCGCTTCGATGGGCTTGGTGGTGATCCGCCCGCGGCGCGGCGCCGTGGTGGCCGAACTGGGTCCGCGCCAGCTGGTGGAGATGTTCGAGATGATGTCGGAGCTCGAGGCGGTATGCGCGCGGCTGGGTGCGCGCCGCATGACGGCGGCTGAACGCGGCAAGCTGCGCGAGGTGCATATCGCTTGCCAGGCGGCCAGCGCCAGCGACGATCCGGACGATTACTATTACAAGAACGAAGCGTTCCACCATGCGATCTACGGCGGCAGCCACAACCAGTTCCTGATCGAGCAGGCGCTGGCCCTGTCGCGCCGCCTGCGGCCATACCGGCGCCTGCAACTGCGCGTGCGCGACCGCGTGGCCGCCTCGTTCTCAGAGCACGGCGCGCTGGTCGACGCCATCGTGCAGGGCGACGGCGAAGGGGCGGCGCGGCTGGCGCGCGACCACGTGATGATCCAGGGCGAGCGCTTTGCCGACCTGATGGCGTCGCTGCCGGCGGCGGTATCGGCGCAGGGTGTGGCTTGACGACGTAAATTGACCGCTGTGGTCGCTTTAAATAAGGTAGTGTTTACTTTTTTAATTCGCCGACCTCACGATGACACATTCACTCCGCAAGAAGCCGCGCGCCGCCGCTTTTTTCCTCACCTTCGTCCTCACCTTCGCGCTGGCCGCGCCGCTGTCGGCGTCAGCCGCTCCGCAAGCGCCGCTGGCCCAGCCGGCGGCGCAACCGAAGCTGGTGGTGGTGATGGTGGTTGACGGCCTGCCCAATGAACAGGTGCAGCGCTACCGCGAGCAGTTCGGCCAGGGCGGTTTTCGCCGCCTGCTCGATAGCGGCGCCTCCTTCAGTAACGCCCACCAGGCGCACGGCATCACCGTCACCGCGATCGGCCATACCGCGGTGCTGACCGGCGCCTATCCCTACCAGCACGGCATTATCGGCAACAACTGGATCGATCCGGTCAGCGGCCAGTCGGTCTACTGCACCGAAGACCGCGCCAGCACCTACATCGGCGAGACCACCAAGCCTGACGACGGCACCTCGCCGAAGAACCTGCGCGTCGACACCCTGGGCGACCAGCTGCGCTACGCCACCGGCAATGCTGCCCGCGTGGTGACGGTGGCCGGCAAGGACCGCGGCGCGATTCTGCTGGCCGGTAAAACCGGCACCGCCTACATGTACATGGAAGGCAGCGGCAATTTCGCCAGCAGCACCTTCTATATGCAGTCGCACCCGCGGTGGGTGCAAAGCTACGCCGCCGCCAAACCGCAGGACCGCTACTATGGCAAGACCTGGACGCCGCTGCTGGCGGACGCCGCCTACGCCGGCGACGCGCCGGACGACACCATCCCCGAGGTCTCCAACCGCTTCCCGCTGACGATGGGTAGCAAGAACAACGTGCGCGATGGCGACTATTACCTGAAGCTGAAAACCAGTCCCTTCCTCGACGAATTGACGCTCGATTTCGCCAGGGCGGCGGTGGAAGGCGAAAACCTCGGACGCAATCCGGCCGGCGTGCCCGACCTGCTCGGCGTGAGCCTGTCGGCCCACGACTACGTCAACCACAAGTACGGCCCCGAGAGCCGGATGTCGCACGATCACCTGCAGCGCCTCGACCGCATGCTGGCCAACTTCTTCACGTATCTGGACGGCCGTCTCGGCAAGGACAATTTTGTAGTCGTACTGACCGCCGATCACGGCTTCACCAATGCGCCCGAGTTTTCGCAGGGCCGCCACATCGACGCCATGCGCATCCCGTCGAAAAAGCTGATCGCGGACCTGAACGCGCACCTGGCCGGCAAATTCGGCATCGACAAGGCGGTGCGCATCGCCTCGGTGCCGAACCTGTACCTCGACTACCCGCAGATCGACAAGAAGGGCGTGGCGCGCGGCGCTGTCGAAGCGGAAGCGGCGCGCTTCCTGCTCGACCAGCCGGGCATCGCCAACGTGTACACGCGCTCGCAGTTCGAGGCCGGCGGCGGCTCGGGCACCCGCATGGACCTGCTGATGCGCCGCGCCTGGCACCGCCAGCTGTCGGGCGACCTGATGATGGTGACCAAACCGTACGTGTTCTACGGGAGCGGCAGCACCGGCTCCTCGCACGGCACGCCGTACGCCTACGACACCAATGTGCCGCTGCTGCTGATGGGGCAGCGCTGGATCAAGCCGGGATATTATGGCCAGTACGCGGAGGTGCAGGATCTGGCGCCGACCCTGGCGCACCTGCTGAAGGTGCGCCCGCCGGCGGGGTCGGAGGGGCGGGTGCTGACGGAGTTGTTGAAATAGGCAGCAGGGGCAGCAGGGGGACTGGCACCGCAGGGTGCCTGTCCCATGAACGATCCGAGGCAAACTGTGCTTCATTAGATGCATGGGACAGGCACCTTCGGCGCCAGTCCCCCTGCTGCCCGCCCTTCTGCTAAAGCTTGTCGACAAACCCGCGCAGCGTATTAGCCAACTCCTCCGGCTGATCAAACATCACAAAATGCCGCGACGGCGCGATCGACACCACCGTCAGTTGCGGCGTACCGGCCATCAGCGAGCCGTAGTACTCCTTGACCATCGGCTGGGTCAGGCCGCGCTGCACGGCGTCGGCTTCGAAGTAGGGCGCCACCAGCAGCAGCGGTACGCTGATATTGGGCAGGCCGGCGCGCAGATCCTGTTGCAGCACTTCGGCCATGATCTCGGCCACCGCCTTCGGATCGCTTCTCGCCTGCAGCCTGGCCAGTTCGTCGGCCTTGGCCATGTCGATCACGCCGATGCCGCGCATGTATTGCTGCTGCTGGACGGCGAACTGCGCCGGGTCGGCGCCGGCCATCCTGGCCTTGATGGCGGCGGCCATCTGGGGACGCATGGCCGGCGGGGTTTGTTCGGAGCCCGGCATCACCGGCAGGCCGTCGATTGCGACCACGCCGCGCAGCAGTTTTGAATCGGTTTGCGCCAGGGCGATTGACAATGTCGCGCCCAGGCTGTGGCCCACCATCACGGGGCGGTCGATTTTTTTCGCCACGATCAGCTGGCGCAGGGCGTCGCGAGCCTGCTCGAATACCGGGCCGCTGGCGGCGGCACGGCCGTCGAAGCCGGGCAGGGTGACCACATAGATCACGTGCTCAGCCTTGAAGCGGCGCACCACATCCTGCCAGGCCCAGGCCCCGCTGCCCAGGCCCGGCACCAGGATCATCGGCACGCCGCGCTCGCCATGGCGTTCCACCGCCAGGATGCCGGCGTCGAAACGCTCGGCCGGAACGATGCTGGCGGCGTAGCGGTTGGCCGGCGCCGGCTCGGCGGCAAAGCTCGGGATGGCAAAGGCGAGAGCAAGGGCGAATGCAAGGGTTTTCATGCGGACTCCTGGTCGGGTTGGAAAATCTCTTCGATGGTTTTTGAAAACAGCCGCGAAATCGAGAAGGCAAGCGGCAGGCTGGGGTCGTAGCGTCCCGTTTCCAGGGCGTTGATGGTCTGGCGCGAAACGTCGAGCAGGTCGGCCAGGTGGGCCTGGCTCCAGCCCTGCTCGGCGCGCAGCTGGCGGATGATGTTGTTCATTGCTGCCGCCGCTCGATCACGTTGCGCACGGCGCACACCAGGCCCCACGAGACGCCCATCACGATCCATACCGAGAACATCGAGAGTTTCGGAAAGCCGGCGGTCTCGAGGAAACCGTAAGTGAAGGTGGCGGCGGCGGTGATCGCCATGGCGATCGAAAAGCCCTCGAGCATGCGCATGCGCTGGTACTCGTCGATGCGGCCCACCAGGCGGATCAACGCGCGGATCATCAGGCCGAAACCGATCATTGGCGATACCAGCAGCAAGGTGCGCACGATGCCTTCGTCCATCGGGCGCGCCAGCCTGATGGCGCCGAACAGCAGCACGGCGTACACCGCGAAGGCCACCAGCATGTCGCGCCGGTAGGCGGAATGAACCTGCTTTTCTTTCAGACCACGTTCCATCTCGAACCTCCTTGTTGTAAAGTATGCTTTACATATTAGCGAAGCCAAAAACCGATGTCAAGTAAGCTTTACATCTTATTTTACTGTGGCGATTGCACTACAATGCGCGCATGATTTTTACCAAGCCTCCCCTGGTCGCCATCATCGGCGGCGGCCCCGCCGGTCTGATGGCGGCCGAAGTGCTGGCGGCGGCGGGCGCCTCGGTCGACCTGTACGACAGCATGCCGAGCGTGGCCCGCAAGTTTCTGTTGGCGGGCAAGGGCGGCATGAACATTACCCATGCCGAGCCGCGCGCGCCGTTCCAGGCGCGCTACGGCGCCCGCGCGGCCGAGGTGGGCCAGTGGCTCGACCAGTTCGACGGCGCCGCCGTGCGCGCGTGGATCCATGCGCTCGGCATCGACACCTTCGTCGGCAGCTCCGGCCGCGTGTTCCCCCTTGAGATGAAAGCGGCGCCGCTGCTGCGCGCATGGCTGCACCGCCTGCGCGCGGGCGGCGTGCGCTTTCCCATGCGCCACCGCTGCACCGCCTTCGACAAGGACGATCTGCGTTTCGACACCCCCGCCGGCGAGGTGCGTGCGCGCGCCGACGCGGTGATCCTGGCGCTGGGCGGCGCCTCGTGGCCGCGCCTGGGCTCGGACGGCGCCTGGGTGGCGCCGCTGCGCGAGAAAGGGGTGACCGTGGCCGAACTGCGCGCGTCCAACTGCGGCTTCGAGGTCGACTGGAGCGCGCACTTCAAGGACAAGTATGCCGGCGCGCCGCTGCTGACGGTGGCCGTGGCCACCCGCGATTGCCCGGCCAGGAAGGGCCAGTTCGTCATCACCCGGCACGGCGTCGAGGGCAGCCTGATCTACGCTTTATCGGCCCCCTTGCGCGATCAGATCGCGCAGGACGGCAGCGCCACCATCTGGCTCGACCTGGCGCCCGACTTCAGCGCCGACAAGGTGTTCCAGGAAGTGCTGCACCCGCGCGGCGCCCGCTCGATGGCCAGCCACCTGCAAAGCCGGCTGGGACTGAAGGGCGTCAAGTCGGGGCTGTTGCACGAGTGCCTGAGCAAGGCGGACTACAACGACGCCGCCGCGCTGGCGGCGGCCATCAAGCGCCTGCCGCTGGTGTTGCGGCGCACCCGCCCCATCGACGAGGCGATCAGCAGCGCCGGCGGCATCGCCTTCGAGGCGCTCGACCAACATGCGATGCTGCGCGCACTGCCCGGCGTGTTCGCCTGCGGCGAGATGCTCGACTGGGAGGCGCCCACCGGCGGCTACCTGCTGACCGCGTGTTTTGCCAGCGGGCGCGCGGCGGCCAGGGGCGTGCTGGAGTGGCTGGCCGGTTCCACTACCTCTGGTAGGTGATGTCGCCCGAGCCGTTGACCGTCACGCTGCGCTCAAGCGGATTGCCGAACACCTTGACGTCCCCGCTGCCGCGCACCGTGGCGTCGAGGCGGCGCTGGGCGTTGACCACGGCGCTGCCCGAACCCATCAGCTCGAGGTTGACGACGTCGGCGGCGAGGTGGCGCGCATTGATGTCGCCCGAGCCGGCCACAGTGGCATTGAGTTCGCTGGCGGAGCCTACCACCGTCATCTTGCCGGAGCCCTCGACGCGCACTTCGACCTTGCCGCTGGTGCCGCCGTTCATCTCGACGGCGCCGCTGCCGCGCACGCTGGCGTCGACCTGGCGGTAGCGGCCGTTGAATTTGACGGTGCCGGTGCCTTCCATGTGCACCGCGATGGCGTCGCCGGAAAAGCCGTTGACGGTGCTGTCGCCGCTGCCGCGCACCCGCAGTTCGCGCAAGGACGGCAGCACCAGCACCACTTGCAGGGGCTGGCGGTGGTGCAGCAGCATGCCGGTGGTGCCGATGTGCAGCACGCCTTCGCCGTTGTCGCTGGTGTCGACATTGCCCAGCAGGCGCGCCTCGCCCTTGACCTGCAGCGACGGGCTGGCGCCCTGGCGCAAGGTCAGATCGATCGGGCCGTCCAGGTCGATCTCCTGGATGTCGGCGCCGACCTCGCGGGTCTGGCTCTCGACGCTGCGGCCGGCGCTGGTGACCGGGCTGCTGATGCCCTGGGCCTTGAGCATGCTGTAAGACAGGCCGATCAGGACAAAAGCCAGGATCAGCAGGCTCATGCCGACTTTGAACAAGGTGCGCATGGCGGCTCCGGTCAGCTGCCCTTGAGCAGCGAAAGATTCATTTGCAGGTAGCGTTTCAGGCCGATCAGGGTGTACTTGCTGACCACCAGGCTGAGCAGAAACAACAGGATCGATCCGACCACCATGACCAGGCCGAAGGCGGTCTGGGTGGTGCGCGAACCGGCGTCGACGTCGGTGGTGATGCGGATCTCCCGGCCCGCCACTTCTTCGGCGCGTTTGATGACCTGGGCCGGGCCGACGCGCGGGCCGGGACTGTCGCCGTTGGCGAGGCTGTCGGCGTCGGCGGCGCGCGCTGCCTGCTCAGCCTGCCGGGCGGCGGCGTCGATGGCGCTGTCCTGGCGTTTTTCGCTGGAGATGTTGATGCCCGTTTCGCTGATCGAGATGTGGGTTTGCTTGTTGCGCTCGCTGCCGTCGCTGTCGTCGGTCAGCACGATGCCGAACGGACGGTTGAGCACCAGTTCATTGGCGCCGGCCAGGCCGCTGGCGGTGACGGCGATGCCGATGATATAAAAGGCCAGCGCCGCCGAGTACAGCGCCGCCAGCATCGACAGGTAGACCGCCGCCGGCACGATCATCAAGAGGTTGAAGATCGCCAGCCCCAGTCCGGCCACCACCATCCGCAGAAAATTGGCTGGATTGCGCTTTTGCTCGAAGGCCGCCATGTGCGCACTGGCGCGCAGGGTCATGGCGATTTTCTTCGGATCGTCCAGCTCCGCCGCCACCGCCTGCTCGCTGCGCCCGGCCGCAACGCCGTCGACGAAGCGCTGCTCGTAATAGGCCAGGGTCTTGGCCTGCACCGCCGGCGTCAGGCCGGTCATGGCGCGCTTTAACGCATCGAGATATTCAAGTTTGCCCATGGCTGCCTCCGACTCTACAGATAAACGCCGCACAGCAGCCGCGCCTGCCGCACGAGCAGCATGGTGGCGCCAAGGCTGAGGGCGACGACGGCGAGAGCGCAAACGGCGGAACGGACGGACAGGGAGGGGCGGCTGCGCATGATGTTATCTATATGTATATGAAGGCGTCGATGATGCTACTTTATCGGTCCGCCGCCCCGCACGCCATCGCCATGCGACAGGCTGCACGATTGGCGGGCCAGGCCGGCTTTCTGCGCGATGGCCGTTGCCTCGTCGGCCCCCTTTGGTCTAGGCAGCGCCACTGAGCAGGCGGGCGGCGGCGGCGCCGCTCCTGACGGCGCTTTCCAGCGTGGCCGGGTACTCTGCCGCGGTGTAGTCGCCCGCCAGCACCAGGCCGGCCAGGCCGCTGGCGTTGGCCGGCCGCGCCAGGCCCGGCACGCAGGCGAAGGTCGCCCGCTTGTCGGTGATCACTTGCTGCCACAGCGGCGCGGCCAGCGCCGGCATGGCCAGTTGCGCCGCCAGCTGCGCTGCCAGCAAGCTTGCCAGTTCGGCCTGATCGAGCGCTGCGGCGTCGCCGGCGGCGCTGATCACCACCGCCAGCAGGCCGGCCTGCGCCGCATCGAGCTGGCCGCGGTCGAACACGAACTGGCCATGGCGGCCCAGCGGCGGCGCATCGAGCAGGGCGTAAAACGGCAGCGGCAGGCGCAGCGCCGGATCGTATTGCAGATAGCAGGTGGTGATGGCCTCGAAGCCAAAGCCATCGAGCTGCGCCCGCAGCTGCTCCAGCCCGAGTCCCTCCAGCAGCTTCGACGCCGCCGGCGGCGGCACCGCCAGCACCACGCCGTCGAAAGGGACGCCGTCGACCAGCCAGCCGGATGCGCCAAGCGCCAGGGTTTTCACGGCGGCGCCGGCGTTGACTGCGCCGCCGCGCGCCGCCACAAAGCGCGCCGCCGCCTGCGGGAACAGCGCCGTCAGGTCGACCCGCGGCAGCAGCATGTCGGAGGCCGCGCGCCTGGCGCCCAGGCTGTCGCGCAGCACGGCCAGGAACACCTGCGCCGAGGCGCGCTCGGGCGGAGTGTTGAGGGCCGCCAGGCACAGCGGGCGCCACATCAGCGCGGTCAGGCGCGCGGTCTGGTCGAAGCGTTCGAGCAGTTCGGCCACGCTGCAATCGTGGTGCAAGGTCCAGTCCATCCAGCGGGCGCTGGTGGAAAAGCGCGCCAGCGACAGCTTGTCGGCCCGCGTCAAGCCCCTGGCGCGCAGCAGGGCGACGGCCAGGTGCAGCGGCGCCGGCAGGCGCGCGGTGAGGAAGTCCATGCCGGCATCAAGGCCGACCGTCGGATAGCGCATCTGCAGCGGCAGATTCAAGAATACTTCCTGACGGTCGATGCCGACTTTTTTCAGCATCGCCAGGGTGGCGCTGTACGCTCCCAGCAGGATGTGTTGGCCGTTGTCGAGCGTGCGGCCGTTGACCGTTACCGCGCGCGCCCGTCCGCCCAAGGTGCGCGCCGCCTCGAACACGGTGATCCGGTGGCCGCCAGGGTCCGAGGCCAGTTCCACCGCGGCGGCGCAGCCGGCCCAGCCGCCGCCGATGACGGCGAAGTGCTTCATGCCCCGCTGCCGGCGGCATCAGCCGCGCACATAGGTCTTCCACGCCAGCCACAGCTTGCGCAGCGGCGTGAGCGAAATGCGTTGGGTCAGCACGCGGTAATGATCGCGTTCGATTTCCACCAGCACGGCGCGGTAGATCGCCGCCATCATCAGGCCCGGGCGCTGGGCGCGGCGGTCGGCTTTCGGCAGCAGGGCGTAGGCTTCGTCATAGGTGGCCTGGGCGCGCGCCGCCTGAAACGCCATCAGCTGCTCGAACTTGTCGCTGTGGCGGGCGTTGAGCAGGTCCGCCGCGGTCACGCCGAACTGCTGCAGCTCGCTGATCGGCAGGTAGATGCGGCCTTTGCGCGCGTCTTCACCGACATCGCGGATGATGTTGGTCAGCTGAAAAGCCAGTCCCAGCTTCTCGGCATACTCCAGCGTCTTCGGATCGGTGACGCCGAAAATGCTGGCCGACAGGATGCCCACCACGCTGGCCACGTGCCAGCAGTATTTCTTCAGGGCCGGATAATCGAGGTAACGCGACTGGTTCAGGTCCATCTCCATGCCGTCGATGATGGCCTGCAGGTGCGCCTCCTTCAGGTCGTACACCGCCAGGTGCGGCTGCAGCGCCAGCATCACAGGATGGGTGCCGCCGCCCTTGTACATCGCCGCCACTTCGGTTCTCCACCAGGCCAGCTTGATGCGGGCGATCGATTCGTCGGTGGCTTCGTCGACCGTGTCGTCGACCTCGCGGCAAAACGCGTACAGGGCGGTAATCGCCCGGCGCCGCTCGGGCGGCAGGAACAGGAAACTGTA
>JAQGNM010000407.1 GCA_028291845.1 Massilia sp.
ATTCCCCTGCGTTTCTGGTACCTGCCGAGCAGCGAAGCAAAGGCCAGGGAACTGTTGAAAGAGTTTCCCCTGGTACTCGATTTTTTTGAATCGACGATCGGTCCGTATCCCTTCGGCGACGAAAAGATGGGTGTCGTCGAAACCCCGCACAAGGGCATGGAACACCAGACCATCAATGCCTACGGCAACGAATACGCCAGAACCATGTACGGCTACGACGATTTGCTGCAGCACGAATTCGCCCACGAATATTTCGGCAACCAGGTCACCAACGCCAACTGGGACGACATGTGGATCCATGAGGGCCTGGGCAGCTACATGCAGCCGCTGTACATGCAGTACCTGCGCGGCGACCAGGAATATTATGCCGCGCTGATGCGCATGCGCGCGGCCATTTCCAACAAGGCGCCGATGGTGTCGGGCAAGCCGCGGACCGAAGAAGACGTCTACGACCAGAAGCGCGGCGGCCCGGGCCAGGACATCTATGTCAAGGGCGCGCTGGTGATGCACACCCTGCGCAACCTGGTGGGCGACAAGGCCTTCTTTAAAACCGTGCGCCAGGAAGTTTATGGTACCGACACGCCCCTGCCCGGCAAACTGAGCCCGCGGTACGGCAGCACCAGCGAATTCATTCAACTGGCCAACGCCGCCAGCGGCCAGGATCTGAAATGGTTTTTTGACGTCTACATGTACCAGAAGGATTTGCCGGAACTGGTCGCCACCCCGGTCGGTTCGACCTTGACCTTGCGCTGGAAGACGGAAAACAACACGCCGTTCCCGATGCCGGTCGAGGTGCGCGTGGGCGATAAAATCGAAACCCTGGCGATGAAGGATGGCAGCGGCAGCATCAGCGTGCCGGCCGGGACGACTTATACGATCGACCCCCGTTCAAAAGTGCTGCGCCGGCTCGAGCATATCGAGGCGTTTCAAGAGTACGAGAAAAACAAGAAAAAGAAAGCGGGATAGGCCGTAGCAGGCCTTGGCAGGTCGTAGCAGGTTTTAGCAGGGGGTCTGGCACCTGTGCCTGACCCATTTTTGCTTCGCCACCAACGATTGCGGCGAACATGCCTGAATCAAAAAACTATCCAACAACCCCCGATGGCCGCTACTTCGTCGTACGCGGCCGTCTTTGGCGTACCAGCAACCCTGCCCTGCCTGAAGACGTCCGTCAGCACAGTGTGAACGACCTGATGCGCGCCCGCCGCCAGGTCGGCGTCGCCAAAAAATCCGGCGATACCGACGACGAGCACACAGCGCGGGCGGCGGTCGATGCGGCCAAGCACGCGCTCGGCGAGCGCGGCGCGGTGTGGTGGACCGACGGCGCGCCGGATTTCAACCGCAAGATGGTGGCCAACACGCCGTATGCCGCCTGGTATGCGGCGTTGCCGGCGAACTAGGCCGCGCTCAAGCCATGCACTTGCGCGGTGATCTCGTACGAGCGCAAGCGCGCCTGGTGATCGTAAATCTGCGAGGTGACCATCAGCTCGTCGGCGCCGGTACGGGCAATAAAGGCGTCCATGGTGCGCTTGACGGTCGCCGGCGAGCCGATCGCCGAGCACGACAGCACCGACTCGAGCATCGACAAGGCTTCGCCGGGCAGGCTTTCCAGGTAGCCCGCCTCAGGCGGTTGCAACTTGCCCGGGCGGCCGGTCCTCAGGCTGACGAAGGCTTTTTGCATGGAGGTCGCCAGCAGGTGCGCCTGTTCGTCGGTGTCGGCGGCGAAGACATTAAAGCCGAGCATCACGTATGGCTTGTCGAGTTGCGCCGATGGCTTGAAGGTCGAGCGGTAAATTTCCACCGCCTGCATCATCTGCTGGGGCGCAAAGTGCGAGGCGAAGGCGTACGGCAGGCCCAGGTGCGCGGCCAGCTGGGCGCCGAAGGTGCTCGATCCCAGAATCCACAATGGCACCTTCAAGCCGGTGCCGGGAACGGCGCGTACCCGCTGACGTGGCTCGTCGGAAAAATAATCCTGCAGCTCGAGCACATCCTGCGGAAATTCGTCGGCGTCGGCCGACAGATTGCGGCGCAGGGCGCGCGCGGTCAGCTGGTCGGAGCCAGGGGCGCGGCCCAGGCCCAGTTCGATGCGGCCAGGATACAGCGAAGCCAGGGTGCCGAACTGCTCGGCAATCACCAGCGGAGAGTGGTTCGGCAGCATGATGCCGCCGGCGCCGACGCGGATGCGGCTGGTGCCGCCGGCCACGTGGCCGATCAGCACCGCGGTGGCGGCGCTGGCGATGCCTGGCATGCCATGGTGTTCGGCCAGCCAGAAACGGTTGAAATTCAATCGCTCGGCGTGTTGCGCCAGGCTGAGGCTGTTTTTCAGGGCCTGGGAGGCATCGCTGCCTTCGGCGATCGGTGCAAGATCGAGCACGGACAAGGGAATCATGAAAGCTCGCAGTGTGATGAAAGATTGGTCATTCTATGCCTGCACGATAGAACGTGTTGGCGGCGGCTTTTTTTTGCGCCACAATCCGCGTTTGCACTCATGCAACTTCTGCGCCCGTCCTTAAAGCCCTGTATACTTGCTGTTTGCTGCAATCACTCAGGGGGTTTTCAATGACGCAACGTCGTGATTTTCTCAAGCGTTCCGCAGTACTTGCTTCAGCTCTCAGCGCTCCGCTGATCGGCCGCGCCGCCATCAACGCGGCGCCTGCGACCGCCATGCGCGACCGCACATTGCACATGTACAACACCCACACGGGCGAATCGATCAAGGCAACTTACTGGGCCGAAGGCGGTTTCGTGCCCGATGCGATGAAGGACATTAACAAGTTGCTGCGCGACCATCGCAACAACAAAGTGGCCCGGATCGACCCGAAACTGGTGTTGCTGCTCGATCAAGTGACGACCCAGGTCAAGCCGGGCGGCGTCGTACACATTATTTCCGGCTACCGCTCGCCGGAAACCAACCAAATGCTGGCCGACACCACCAATGGCGTGGCCAGGCACAGCATGCATCTCGACGGCCGCGCCATCGATGTGCGCATGCCCGGTGCGGCGCTCACCAACCTGCGCAAGGCGGCCCTGGCCGCCGGCGGCGGCGGCGTCGGCTATTACGCCGATTCGCAGTTTGTTCACATGGACACGGGACGGGTGCGTCACTGGTAATTTCCCACCGGTAGCGCCTGACGTTCAGCTGTGCGTCGATCGAAAGCCGATCGGCGTACCATGTAGTGATGTCAAATCGATCTCGTTTATTGGTGGCGGTCTTGCTGGCCTGTGCTGGCGCTGCCGAAGCCCAAACCGCCCCACCGCCCCCGCCACCGCCACCGGCAAGTGGCCCCATCCAAAGCGTTACCGTGTCCAGCACCCGCGACCCGGTCGACAAATCTTATCGGCGCATGATCAAGGGCATGGACCGCTTCGAGCGCGAACATGCGCTGGCGCCTCAGGCCAGCTTGCGCTTCCGATTGCTGCCGCGGTTGCCGAACGCCAAAATGACGGACATCACCTTGCGCATCGCCGGCGACACCATCACCGTGCCAGTACCGGTGGCCGAGGACAACAGTTTTGTCTTGCCGCGCAACGACAAAGCCCTGCGCGAAGACGCCGCCGTGCTGGCCAACCGCAAGACCAATACCATGACCTGGCGCGTTTCCGTGCGCACCCCCGGCCTGCCGGACAATGTGCGCCGGCTGGGCGATTTGCGCCTCGAGTGCAAGGTCGGCATGGACGCCGGCCTGATTTCCAACAGCGCGCCGATCTTCGGCTGGCTGTCGAACATGCTGACCGACACGGATAAGGTCTGCTCCAGCCCAGATGGCAACTATTTGTTTTTCGCCGAGCGGCCGATTTATGGCGTGACCTTGCGTTACGGCGAGAAAACCGAAGCCTTGCCGTTCAAGCTGCTGTACGCCGCCGGCGACCAGACCCCGGAAACCTTGCCCTACTGCGATTGCCAGGTGCTGCTCGACCGCAGTTATTATGCGCCCGTGTGGGATGCGCGCTGGCCGGACGACACCCTGATCGAATTCGATTATATCGATGACGGGAGCGCCTCGTGAGCCGCCCTTTCAGCTTGCCGCTGACCCTCTCCCTGGCGCTGGCGCTGGGCGGCTGCGCCACCTCGGCGCCTACGCCGCCGGGCAATGTCGCGCCCTTGCCCCGCATCGCGCAGGTACAAACAGGCGTCACCACCAAGGCGCAGTTGCTGGCCCTGCTGGGACCGACCACCTCGATCCGCTTCGACAACGGCGTCGAAGTCTGGCGCTATATGTTGCCAACCGCGCAGGGACAAGGCGAATACGTGGTGGTGCTCGACCCGCGCGGCGTGGTCGTCAAAGCCCGGCAGTCGGAGCGGGTGTATCAAATCCCGGTCCAGAAATGACTTGAGCGGACTTGCGCGTCGAGCCGTGGCGATTACGTGGCGGCGGCGCGCCAGTTCGAACCGATTTATACTATCTGCATGGCCAGACTGCACCTCGACTTCCCCGAAGACCAGTATTACTACAGCACGCCGCTGACCGTTCGGGTTACCGACATCAACGCCGCCAACCACCTCGGCAACGACTCGATGATCTCGATGATTTCCGAGGCGCGCGCCCGCTTCCTGTTTGAATTCGGCGTCCCCGAAACCGAGCGCGACGGCACAGGCATCATCGTCACCGATCTGGCCACCACCTACCGCACCGAGGCCCACGCACGCGACCAGTTGCTGTTCGAGGTCGGCGTGATGGATTTTAATAAGTACGGCGGCGATATCACTTTCCGGATCACCCGCCCGCGCGACAAGGCGCTGGTAGCGATGGCCAAGTCCGGCTTTGTGTTTTACAACTACAAGGTTGGCCAGGTGGTGGCCATGGCGGAGGAATTCCGGGCCAAGTTTCCCCGCGTGAACTGGCTGGATTAAGAACTAAAAAAACAAAGGGACGCCGTGGCGTTCCTTTTTTATACCTCAGGCTGACAAATCAGCGTCTGCGGTCGGCGGCAAATTTCTTCTTGAACCAGTCGTCGACCATCCGCTTTTCGTAGCGCAAAGGGTCGCCGTCCGAATAGATGTTGATGCGGTCCAGGTAGGCCATGTCGCTGAGTTGATCCTCGCCCGACGACAACACCTGGCCGTTGGCCGTCAGGATGTAGCGCACCGTCATGTGCGGCCAATCGGCGCCGCCGTGCAGCACGCGCAAATCCTGGTTGCCGCGGAAATTCGGCACCATGCGGCCGGCCATGTCGAGGTCGATCACGTCGACCTTCAGATCCTGCCCGGCCGGCAATGATTTCTCCAGCTTGGCGAAGTGTTCGCCCAGTTCCTTCAGGACCTGGGCGCGGTCGCTCGGCGAAAACGGTAGATCGCGGAAATTTTCAGGCTGAATAAAGCTCACCGTCACGGCGGCGCTGGCCGGCAGCGCCAGCGCCCCCAGCGACAGGCTGGCGGCGAAAGCGGCGGCCAATATGGGCATTGTCTGCTGTTTCATGATGCTCCCTCGATCGCATTCAAGCTGTTCATTGTTCTTGAAATCAATTATTTTAAATATACGTCAAATATACGCCGTTCGGCCGCCGCGCATGTGTCGGCGCGAAGGCGTATGTGACGAATTGTTAGCGTTCGTTAATCACCGCACCCATGATTTTTCGCCTTTCCGCCATCATGGCGTGAAAGGAGGCGCACCGTGCCAGAAGGACCCACACTCGTCATACTCAGGGAAGAAGCCGCCCGCTTCGAGGGCCAGCATATCGAGGGCGCCAGCGGCAACCTCACCACCGTTGAACCGGCCGCCTTGATCGGCCAACCGATCCTGGACCTGCGCACCTTTGGCAAGCAATTCATCGTACGACTGCCCGACCTGGCGTTTCGCGTTCATTTCCTGATGTTCGGCAGCTACCGCATCGACGAGCTGAAAGAGGACAAGCCGCCGCGCCTGGCCCTGGAGATGGAAGACGGCGGCTCGCTGAATTTCTATGCCTGCTCGATCAAGCCGGTCGACCAGGACATTGACGCCGTCTACGACTGGAGCGCCGACGTCATGAGCGACAGCTGGAATCCGGCCAAGGCGCTGAAAAAGCTGCGCGCAAAACCCGCCACGCTGGTGTGCGACGCCCTGCTCGACCAAACCATATTTGCCGGCGTCGGCAACATCGTCAAGAACGAAGTCCTGTTCCGCATCCGCGTTCACCCGGCCTCGACGGTGGGCCGCCTGTCGGCGCCGAAGCTGCGCGAGCTGGTGTTCGAAGCGCGCAACTATTGCTTTGACTTTCTCGCGTGGAAACGGGCATACGTCCTGAAACAGCACTGGCTGGCCCACGCCAAGCGCATCTGCCCCCGTTGCAACATCCCCTACACCAAGGCCCACCTGGGCGTCACCCAGCGCCGGTCGTTTTTTTGCGAACGTTGTCAGAAGCGCTACCCGCGCTAATCACGAGGATTGCTTATCGACGCCACATGTTGCATGCAAGTTGATTCATTTCATAGTGATTATTGTTAATGGGCATTTCTCATACTACAATCGGGCGATAACTGCCGTAAGGCAATATATTGCTCACGATTGATGTAACGTTCCCGGGATTGTCCATGTCTTTTTTGTCGTCCGCCGCGCCAAAGCTCGCTCCGTGGAAAGTCTTGCTGGTTGATGACGAGCCGGATATTCACGACGTCACCAAGCTGACGCTGTCGCGTTTCCGCCTGGACGAACGCGCGCTGACGTTTTTGCATGCCTACAGCGGCGCGCAAGCAAAGGAAATCCTGGCGCGCGAGAGCGATATCGCCCTGGTGTTTCTCGACGTGGTCATGGAGCGCGAAGACAGCGGCCTCGAAGTTGCACGCTGGATGCGCAAGGAACTCGATAACCAGTTCACCCGCATCGTGCTGCGCACCGGCCAGCCCGGCCAGGCGCCGGAAGAACGGGTGATCGTCGATTACGACATCAACGACTACAAGGAAAAGACCGAGCTCGACCGCACCAAACTGTTCACCACCACTTTCGCCGCCCTGCGCGCCTATCGCGACATCATGAAGGTGGAAGAGGCGAGAAAAGCCCAGACCACCTACCGCGAAGGCCTGGAGCGGGTTATCGCAGCCTCGTCGCATATCTTCCAGCAACGCAATCTGAAGGATTTTGCCAGCGGCTTGTTGCAGCAGGTGGTGGCGCTGCTACGCCTGGAACAAAGCATGTTGCTGCGCCTGTCGGCGGCCAGCGCGATCGCCGGTGAGGCGCAATACGAGGTGCTGGCGCAGATCGGCGACGCGGGAACCGAGGTCATCACACCCGAACTGATCGCCCAGCTGGACGACGCCCGCCGCAACCGCATCTCCCGCCTGCATGGCAGCACCTACGTCGGCTACTTTCCGAACGCGAGCGGCAAGGCGTCGCTGCTGGTGCTCAAGGGCGTAGAAGAAATTTCGGAGATCGATGCCCAACTGCTGGAAGTATTTTGTTCCGGCGTGGCCATCGCCTTCGACAATATCCTTTTAAATCAGGAAATCACCGATACCCAGGCCGAGCTGATTCTGCGCCTGGGCGACGTGGTCGAATCGCGCTCGCACGAGGCAGGCAACCACGTGCGCCGCATGGCCCAGGTCTGCCATCTGCTGGCGCAAACCTCGGGCATGTCGGACGACGAAACGGCGGTGCTGATGCACGCCGCTCCCATGCACGACATCGGCAAGATTGCCACGCCCGACGCGGTGCTGTTAAAACCCGGCAAGCTCACGCCCGAAGAGTGGGAAATCATGAAGCAGCACCCCACCGTCGGCCTGTCGATCCTGGATGGCTCGAGCCGGCCGATTCTCAAGGCAGCGGCGGTGATCGCCCACCAGCACCACGAAAAATACGACGGCACCGGCTTCCCGCAAGGTTTGAAGGGAGAAAATATCCACCGCTACGCCAGAATTGTCGCCGTGTCCGACGTGTTCGATGCGCTG
>JAQGNM010000092.1 GCA_028291845.1 Massilia sp.
GAGGCATAACATGGCAGCGTTCAAGGAAACCAAACTGCCGGCCAGCGCGCCGGCCGGCCACAAGGCGCTGGCCTGGGTCGACGACCGCTTCCCGTTGTCGAAGCTGAGGCACGACCAGTGGGGCGGCTACTACGCCCCGAAAAACTTCAACTTCTGGTACATCTTCGGCTCGCTGGCGATGCTGGTGCTGGTGCTGCAGATCGTCACCGGCATCTTTTTGACCATGCACTACAAGCCGGACGCCAACCTGGCCTTCGGTTCGGTCGAATACATCATGCGCGAAGTGCCGTGGGGCTGGCTGGTGCGCTATATGCACTCGACCGGCGCGTCGGCGTTTTTCATCGTCATTTATCTGCACATGACCCGCGGCTTGCTGTACGGCTCCTACCGCAAGCCGCGCGAGCTGCTGTGGCTGTTCGGTTTCGCCATCTTCCTGGCGCTGATGGCCGAAGCCTTTTTCGGTTATTTGCTGCCGTGGGGCCAGATGTCGTATTGGGGCGCCCAGGTGATCGTCAACCTGTTCGGCGCCATTCCCGTGATCGGCCCGGACCTGTCGCTGTGGATCCGCGGCGACTACGTGGTGTCGGATGCGACCCTGAACCGTTTCTTTGCCTTCCACGTCATCGCCATTCCGCTGGTCATTCTCGGCCTGGTGGCGGCCCACTTGATCGCCCTGCACGAAGTGGGCTCGAACAATCCGGACGGCATCGAAGTGAAAGACACGCTGGGCCCGGACGGCCATCCGCTCGACGCCGTGCCATCCCATCCCTACTACACCTTCCACGATCTGTTCGGCGTGTCGGTGTTCCTGTTGATTTTCAGCGCGGTGATTTTCTTTGCGCCTGAAATGGGCGGCTACTTCCTGGAATACAACAATTTTATTCCAGCCGACTCGCTGAAAACGCCGACCCACATCGCACCGACCTGGTATTTCACGCCGTTTTACTCGGTGCTGCGCGCCACCACGGCTGATTTCATGTACGTGCTGATGGCCGTGGTTGCCGCCTACGTGGTGTTCCTGTGGTTGAAATCGCGCTTGTCGTTTTTGACCAAGATCATCGTCGCCATCATCGGCATCGTGTTGATCATCGGCATGCTGCCATCGGTGCTGGACGCCAAATTCTGGGGCGTGGTGCTGTTCGGCTCCTCCGTGATCATCATCGCCCTGCTGCCGTGGCTGGACCACTCGCCGGTGCGGTCGATCCGCTACCGTCCGACCTGGCACAAATATGTGCTGGTCGTGTTCGGCCTGGCCTTCCTCACCCTTGGCTACCTCGGCACCCAGCCGCCGAGCCCGATCGGCGGCGTGGTGTCGCAAGTGTGCACCTTGCTGTATTTCGGCTTTTTCCTCTTGATGCCGTGGTGGAGCACGATGGGCCATTTCAAGCCCGTGCCGAAGCGCGTGACTTTCCATCCGCACTAATCGCCACCAGAGACGAGGATCGAACCCATGACTTTTGTGAAAAAACTGATTGCCGCGTTTGCCATTTCCGCCCTGCTGCCGGCCGTGGCCCTGGCCAGCGAAGGCGGCTTCGCACTCGACAAGGCGCCGGAACGGCCCAGCTTGTCGTCCCTGCAAAATGGCGCCAAGCTGTTCGTCAACTATTGCCTGAACTGCCATTCGGCATCTGCCATGCGCTATAACCGCTTGAAGGATCTGGGCATCACGGACGAGCAGATCAAGGCGAATTTGCTGTTTTCCGGCGAAAAGGTGGGCGACTTGATGACCACCGCCATGCGGCCGGCCGATGCCAAGGCCTGGTTCGGCGCGGTGCCGCCGGATCTGTCCGTCATCGCCCGCGCCAAGGCATCGTCGGGCGGCACCGGCGGCGACTATCTGTACACTTATTTGCGCACCTTCTACAAGGACGACACGCGCCCGACCGGCTGGAACAATATGGTGGTGCCGAATGTGGCGATGCCACATGTCATGTGGCAACTGCAAGGCGTGCGCACCGTCAAGATGGTCGAGGAAAAAGACCCGCACGATCACAACAAGATGACGCACAAGTTTGCCGGATTTGAACAAGTGACGCCGGGCACCATGACGGCCAACGAATTCGATACCGCGACCGCTGATCTGGTCGGCTATCTCGAGTGGATGGCCGAGCCGGCCCAGCAAACGCGCAAGCGCCTGGGTGTATGGGTGTTGTTATTTTTGTCAGTGTTTGTGCTACTGACCTGGCGCCTGTCCACGTCGTACTGGAAAGAAGTCAAGTAATTAACGTATACTACCGAGCCAGCATTTCTCGCCCGCGACCGTCGCGGGCGATCATTTTGGGGTGAACGCTTGCGTTTCACCCCCTTTGTTTCTAAGGAACTATAAACCATGATGGTTCTCTACTCGGGCACAACCTGCCCCTTTTCCCAACGTTGCCGTCTGGTGCTGTTCGAGAAAGGCATGGACTTTGAAGTCCGTGACGTCGACCTGTTTAATAAACCGGAAGACATTTCCACGATGAATCCGTATGGCCAGGTACCCATCCTGGTCGAACGCGAATTGATTCTGTATGAATCGAACATCATCAACGAATATATCGACGAACGCTTCCCGCACCCGCAACTGATGCCGGCCGATCCGCTGATGCGCGCCCGCGCCCGCCTGATGCTGTTCAACTTTGAAAAAGAGTTGTTCGTGCATGTACACGTGCTTGAAAGCGAGCGCGCCAAGGCCAACGACAAGAGCCACGACAAGGCCCGCGCGGAAATCCGCGATCGCCTGACCACCCTGGCGCCTTTGTTCCTCAAGAACAAATACATGCTGGGCGACGAGTTCTCGATGCTCGACGTCGCCGTCGCTCCCTTGCTGTGGCGACTCGACCACTATGGCATCGAGCTGTCGAAGACGGCGGCGCCGCTGATGAAGTACGCCGAGCGCATCTTCTCGCGTCCGGCCTATATCGAAGCGCTGACCCCTTCCGAAAAGGTCATGCGCCGTTAACTCATGGCGCTGTGCCCTTGGCACGCTGGTCTGCGACGCCGTTCGGCGATTCGACGTAGACTGGCGTGCAATCCCGCATTCATAGTTTTGCTTTCAAACCGATCATGGCTGACATTTCAACCAAACCCTACATGCTGCGCGCCATCTATGAATGGTGCACCGACAGCGGCTTCACGCCCTACCTGGCGGTGAAGGTCGATGCCGCCACCACGGTGCCGATGGAGTACGTCAAAAAGGGAGAAATTGTCCTCAACATCAGCTTTGGCGCCACCTCGGGCCTGAAGATGGACAACGACGCGGTGCATTTCCACGCCCGCTTCGGCGGCGTCTCGCGCGAGATTTACGTTCCGGTCAACAACGTACTCGCCATCTACGCCAACGAAAACGGCCAGGGCATGGCGTTCGAGGTCACCGCGACGTCGAACGAGGCAAGCGCTCCGGCCAACGCCGACGCACCGGCCCCCGCACTGGCGTCGGTACCGACCGCCCCCGCCGAAAAGCCGGCCCCGGCCCTGTCGCAAATCCCCGACGACAACGACGAACCACCCAAAAAAGGCGGCCGCCCAACGCTGACTGTCATTAAATAGCGGTATAATTTCGCCCACGCCGACTTAGCTCATTTGGTAGAGCAGTTGATTTGTAATCATCAGGTGGCCAGTTCGAAACCGGCAGTCGGCACCAAATTAAGTAAAAGAATCAAGGGGTTACATGTTTTTCATGTAACCCTTTTTTTTATTCTGTGTTTCCATTCTTCGATGTAACCGCTGTGTAACCCAAAGCTGAATATTTTTCACGCACGCTCTATATCGTCGTATGGTGTTGCGTATGACCAACGCCCCCTTCGCTAGATCGGATTTGCCTAGAAGTTGCTTTACTGATAAGGGTGCGTCTGCCATAGTTAGTTTTAACCTCGTGCCAACTAAAGACGATATGACTCCGAAAGATTTGAAGGCGCACAAAGAAGCTCCTAAACGTTTGGATACAATCCCGGCGTTCAAGCCCCAAAAACGTAACAAGTTGCCTCGGCCGTTCAAACAACTCGGCGGACCCCGAATTCAATCAACAGGTATGATTGATGTATCAGCTGACCATGTGGCTTTCATGTTTTGGCGAGACGGTCCAACATTTACTGATCGGTCGTTCTATTCATATTTGTTTTGTCGGCTTCCAGGCGGAAATCTCAGCCCACTGTTTGAGTTCCACTGGCACCCCAGCCATAAGGGCTACCACTGCAAAATGCCCTGCCGCACGGCGAGTGACTACACTAACCGTTGCCTTCCAGGGGCGCGAGAACTGGCGTTGAAGACTGACTCAAAAGCAGATCCTGCGATAGAGGGTGACC
>JAQGNM010000467.1 GCA_028291845.1 Massilia sp.
TACGATGGCGCGGATGACGCGGGCGAAGGCGACAGTGATGCGAACGGCGGCGATGGCAAGGATGGCAAGGAAGGCACCGGCATTGCACCCCCACGCCTTCAAACCCACGTCACCATCGAACACGCCAAAACCATCCTCAGCCGCAATGCCTCGCCCGACATCCCGTTCAACGTTTCACTGAACCCCTACCGCGGCTGCGAACACGGCTGCATCTACTGTTTCGCGCGGCCCTCGCACAGCTATCTCGGCCTGTCGCCCGGGCTCGATTTCGAAACCCGCCTGTTCGCCAAGGTCAATGCCGCCGATCTGTTACGGCGCGAACTGGCGCGTCGCGGCTACGTTGCCGAATCGATCGCCCTCGGCGTCAACACCGACGCCTATCAGCCGTGCGAGCGCGAACTGGGCATCACCCGCCAGGTGCTGGAAGTGTTGCGCGAGTGTAGGCACCCGGTCGGGCTGATCACCAAGTCTTCCCTGATCGAGCGTGACATCGATATCCTCGCGCCGATGGCCAAACAAAACCTGGCGCTGGCGGCGATCACCCTCACCACCCTGGACCCGGCCATTTCGCGCACCCTCGAGCCGCGCGCGGCAGCGCCGGCGCGCCGCCTGCGCACCATCCGCACCCTGGTCGAGGCCGGCATTCCCTGCAGCGTGAGCGTGGCGCCGGTGATCCCCTTCGTCACCGAACCGGACATCGAAAAAATCCTGCAAGCGGCCGCCGAGGCCGGGGCCACCAGCGCCCACTACACCGTGCTGCGCCTGCCGTGGGAAGTCAATACCCTGTTCCACGAATGGCTGCAGGCGCACTTTCCCGAGCGCGCCCAGCGCGTCATGAACCGCGTGCGCGAAATGCGCGGCGGCAAAGACTACGACGCCGACTTCGCCACCCGCATGCATGGCGAGGGCGTGTGGGCCGACCTGATTCGCCAGCGGTTTACCAAGGCAGCCGAAAAATATGGCTTGAGCGTGCAGGCAAGGCGTCACGAAAAACTCGATTGTGAGCAATTCGTGCGGCCACGCATTGTGCCGGCAAGGTCCAGCCCGCAAGGCAAGCCGGCCAGTCAGCTGGACTTGTTTTAGGGCGCCCGACCAAATTCCCACGGCTGCCTTGCCACGTTTTGCCGTACTCGCGCGGAAATAAGTGGCGGCGACTGCGGCGCCATCGCGGCGGGAGCGTGCGAGGCGCGCTTCAAGCTTGTGGCGGCGCCCTGGATCGACCGGCCTTCAACGGCCATCGGCAAGGGTTCACTTTGCCCCCGCCAGCGCGCGTGGCTGCTGCGCCGACAGGACATAGCCAGCGCAGCGCACCGTATGAATCAGGCTCATCGGAAACGGTTTATCCATTTTGCTTCTCAACCTGCTGATCTGGACGTCGACGATGTTCGTGTTCGGGTCGAACTGGTAGTTCCACACGCTTTTGAGCAGCGTCTCGCGCGTCACCAGTTGTCCTTCGTTGCGCATCAAGTACTCGAGCAGGCGAAATTCGCGCAGCTGCAGCGCGATCTGGCGGGTGCCGCGGGTGACGCGCATGGTGCCGACATCGAGCATCAGGTCGTCGACCCGCAACTGCAGCGCATACATGCCGGAAGCGGTGCGCCGCCACAGCGCTTCCATCCTGGCGATCAGCTCGATCATCATGACCGGCTTGGCGACATAGTCGTCGGCGCCGCTCCGCAAGGCGCGCACGATGTGCTCGGGGCAGCCGAGGTTGCTGATCACGATGATCGGCGTCAGGTGGCCGACCGAGCGGATGGCGCGTATCAGCTCCAGGGTCGACAGCGCGCCGGGCAGGGCGGCGTCGACGACGATCACATCCCATTGCCTGGCCAGCGCCTGCGCCAGACCGTCTTCGCCGGTGAAAGCCGCGCCCGGTTTATAGCCGGCCGTCAGCAAGCCGTCGAACATCGCGCGGGACGCAGTGCTGTCTTGGTCGACAATCAAACAGTGCATGGTCTCTCCAAAGCTGGTTTTGTCGCGGGACACGCCAAAGACGCACAGCATGGACGCAAGTGCGCCTGCACGAGGTTGCGTACCAGTAAAAAGTAAGTGGAGATGTAACCGTGAGGCTGTACGTGAGTCTGCGCGGGCATCAGGCGATAGCGCCCTGCACGCGCCGGTTCCGGCGGCATTTGCCCCGTATGGCCCGGCCGAACCCTATCGCATCGGCCAGCGTTGACTATCCCGCCAATTCAGAAAGACAATTGGAAATGATGAGCGTGACGATTTACAGTGCGTGCATGAGTTGAATTAACCGAGCCATCACCAAGGAACTGCGCCATGAACGAAAACGACAATTTGAAGAAGGCCGAATCGGAATACCTGAACAAGTGCCCGGTTGCACACGACAGTAAGCCCCGGCAGACACGCACCAATGCCCATTGGTGGCCCGACCAACTGAACCTTGGCATGCTGCACCAGCATGCCAAGCTGGGCGACCCGATGCTGGAAGACTTCGACTACAAGCAGGAATTCCAGAAGCTCGACCTGCACGCTGTCATCGCCGACCTGCAGGCCCTGATGACCGATTCGCAGGACTGGTGGCCGGCCGACTATGGCCACTACGGTCCTTTCTTCATTCGCATGGCATGGCACTCGGCGGGCACCTACCGCATCTTCGACGGTCGCGGCGGCGCCCGCTCGGGCGAGCAGCGTTTCGCCCCGCTCAACAGCTGGCCCGACAACGGCAACCTGGACAAGGCCCGCAGGCTGCTCTGGCCCATCAAGCAAAAATACGGCAAGCAGCTGTCGTGGGCCGACCTGATGATCCTGGCCGGTAACGTGGCGCTCGAATCGATGGGTTTCAAGACCTTCGGCTTTGGCGGCGGACGCGACGATATTTGGGAGCCGCTGCCGATCGACTGGGGTCCGGAATCGACCTGGCTGGGCGACGAACGCTACAGCGGCGAGCGCGAACTGGCCAAGCCGCTGGCGGCGGTGCAGATGGGCCTGATCTACGTGAACCCGGAAGGACCGAACGGCGAGCCCGATCCGGTGCGCTCGGCGCGCGACATCCGCGACACCTTTGGGCGCATGGCCATGGATGACGTGGAAACCGTGGCGCTGGTCGCCGGCGGCCACACTTTCGGCAAATCCCACGGCGCCGGACTCGCCAGCCACCTGAGCGCGGATCCCGAAGGCGCCAATATCGAGGAGCTGGGCCTGGGCTGGAAAAACGCCTACGAGAGCGGCGTCGGCGCGCACGCCACCACCAGCGGCCTGGAAGGCGCCTGGACGGCTACTCCGACCAAATGGGACATGAGTTTTCTGGAGACCTTGTTCGGCTTCGAATGGGCATTGACGAAGAGCCCGGCCGGTGCGCATCAGTGGAAGCCGAAAGGCGATGCCGGCCGCAACGTCCCCGACGCCCACATCCCTGGCAAGTTCCATCAGCCGATGATGACCACCGCCGATCTGGCGCTGCGCGCCGACCCTGCCTTCGAGCAGATCGCGCGCCGCTTCCTGGCCAATCCGGAAGAGTTCGCGGATGCGTTCGCCCGCGCCTGGTTCAAGCTGACCCACCGCGACATGGGCCCGAAAGTGCGCTACCTGGGCCCTCTGGTGCCGCAGGAAGACCTGATCTGGCAGGATCCGGTGCCGGCGCCGAACCATCCGCTGATCGATGACGCCGACATCGCGGCGCTCAAGGACAAGCTGCTGCAGTCGGGGCTGTCGGTACCGCAGCTGGTGAAGACGGCGTGGGCCTCGGCCTCGACCTTCCGCGGCAGCGATCTGCGGGGCGGCGCCAACGGCGCCCGGATTCGCCTGGCGCCGCAAAAGGATTGGGAAGCGAACGACCCGGCCGAACTGGCGCAGGTACTGGAGAAGTTGCAAGCGGTCCAGCAGGCATTCAACGCCGCCGCTGCGAACGGTAAACGGGTGTCGCTGGCCGATTTGATCGTGCTGGGCGGCTTCGCGGCCGTGGAAGCGGCCGCGAAGCAGGCTGGGCAAGTGGTGCAGGTGCCGTTCCATCCCGGCCGCACCGATGCCTCGCTGGAGCAAACCGACGTCAATTCCTTCGAAGTCCTGGAGCCGGCGGTCGATGGGTTCCGCAACTATATCCACAGCGGGGCCGCTGGCAACGTGGCCAACGCCATGATCGACAAGGCCAACCTGCTGATGCTGACGGCACCGGAAATGACGGTGCTGGTGGGCGGCATGCGCGCCCTTGGCGCCACCAGCGGCGGCGTGCAGCATGGCGTATTCACCAACCGGCCTGGCACGCTCACGCCCGACTTCTTCACCAACCTGCTCGACATGCGTACCGCCTGGAAGCGCGTGGAGGGCAGCGAGCATCTGTTCGAAGGGACCGACCGCCAGAGCGGCCAGCAACGCTGGACGGCAACCCTGGCCGACCTGATCTTCGGCAGCAATGCGCAGCTTCGTGCGCTGTCGGAGGTGTATGCTTCGCGCGATGGCGAGTCGCACTTCGTGCACGACTTCGTGAAAGCGTGGACCAAGGTCATGGAGCTCGATCGCTTCGACCTGCGCTACCCGCAGCCAGCCCGTTAAGCGGCCAGCAAGCCCGGCCCTTGCCGCCAGCGCGGCGGCAGGCTAGCCCAGCGTCTGCGCCAGTTGCGCCAGGTTGCGTGTACTGTAGGTGGACTGGCCTCCCGCCGCGCCTGCCGAGCCGATCGTCAATAAATCGACCACGCCGCGTCCCGCCATCGCCAACCGCGAGACGCGGCCGGCGCGTGGCTGCACCAGCGCCTGCACGCCATCGACGATCAATCCCAGCGGCGCTTGTTCACCCTTGACGACGATCACGGTGCCGGTAAGCGAGGGCGGGCTGGCCGCCGCGCGCAGGTCGTGCAGGGCGATGGCGCGGCCGCGCCAGGGCATGTGGGTGGCGCCCGGCGCCAGCGCCGGCAGCGGCAGCACCGCTTCGATGCCGTCGATCGGGGTCGAGGCGACGCCGTCGGCGTCGAACACGATGTGACTGCTGCGGTTGGTTTGCACGGCGGCGCCGCTCGTTACGGCGGCGCCAGCGGCGCGGCTCAAGGCGCGCTCCGGAAAGCGCGCGTACAGGGCCGCCATGCCGACCAGGTGCACCAGCCGCCCGGCATCGGCTTCGGCGTCGGCATCGACAGCGTCGGCGACAGCGCTCAGCGCGGCGCTGTCCGCGGCGGCCTCGAAGCTGCGGATGGTCGGCACCTGGTCCACCAGCACGCCCAGCGCCAGTCCGTCGCGTTCGAATACCGCCAGCAGCGGCGCGCCGCGCGAGTTCGCCGCCAGCGCCGGAAAGCATCTGGCGACGCTGGTGACCGGCAGATGGCGCCCGCGCCACAGGCACAAGCCTTCGGTCAGCGGCGACTGGAACGGGTCGAGCGTTGGAGCGGGCAGCACTTCGAGCAGATCGGCGGCCGGAAAGGCGATGCCGCAGCCGTTGCCGGCCACCACTGCGTAAGTGGCGCACGCAGCGCCGGCCAATGCCGATTGCGCCGCCGCGCCGACACTGGCTTCGGCTTCGGCGCCGGCGCTCCAGGTCCGCGCCAGCGCCATCAGGCGCGCTACATCGAGCACATTGGCGACGCCCTCGACACCTGGGCAGCGCGCCACGCTGTGGAAAATCTCGGCCTGATCATCGTCGTGGCTGATGCGGGTGAGCGCGTCGGCTTCGACCTGCCGCAAGCCGCGCACGGCATCGACGGCAATCGCCACCATCTGCGCGCCGCGTTGGACGATCAGCGCGCGCGCATAACGCCGAGGACGCTGGTGGTCCGGCGCGGCGCCGCCGAGCTGGACCCAGCGCGCCAGGTCGAGCATCGCCAGCGGCCGGCCGTGGTAATCGAATACGCCGCAGGCCGCGCCACCGTCGGCGCGGCGCGGCAGCAGGTCGAGCCGCTCGGGCCAGGCGACGCCCTGCACGACATCCTGCACCGGCACCGCCATCAGCACGGCGCCGACGTCGACCAGCACATACCCGCCGGCGGCCATCAGCGCACCGCCAGCGCCGTGCGTTCGAGGTCGGCCAGCAGCGCCGCCGCGTGGTGGGTGGCGCGGTCCTGCGACGAGGTGGCGCTGTGGATCTGGCCGATGGAGTTCGAGGTCGCTTCGACCGAGGCGGCGATGCGGCCGAATGCCTGCTCGACATCGGCCGACAGGCGGCTGCCTTCATCGACCCGGCTGACCGTCTCGGTGATCAGCTTGGCGATTTCGCGCGCCGCCATGGCCGACTTCTCCGCCAGTTTTCTCACTTCGTCGGCCACCACCGAAAAGCCCTGGCCGTGCTCGCCCGCGCGCGCCGCCTCGATGGCGGCGTTGAAGGC
Organism: Massilia sp.; assembly: GCA_028291845.1. Classification (GTDB taxonomy): domain Bacteria; phylum Pseudomonadota; class Gammaproteobacteria; order Burkholderiales; family Burkholderiaceae_D; genus JAFCUW01. The sequence continues at coordinate 6,270 of JAQGNM010000467.1, forward strand.
CAGCAGGTGGGTCTGGCCGGCGATGTCGCTGATGGTGTCGATGATTTCGTGGACGTCCTTCGAGGACTGCTCGATGGCGCCGATCGCTTCGCGCGAGCGGGTCAACAGGCGCGTGCCGTCGGCGGCCTGGTCGCGCGTTTGCGTCGCCATGTCGCTGGTGCGCTGCGAGCTGTCGGCAATCGAGCGCACCGACTGGGCCAGGCCGTCGAGCACCCGCGTCATCGCCTTGACCTTGTCGGCGATCAGGGTTTCGCGCGCCACCTGGTCGGTGATGTCCATGGCGAACTTGACGACTTTATAGGGCTTGCCGACGCTGTTGAAAATCGGGTTGTAAGTCGCCAGGATCCAGACGTCGGCGCCGTGGTTGGCGCGGCGGCGGAAACGCCCGGACTGGAATTTGCCCTGGCCGAGGTCGGCCCAGAAGTGGCGGTACTCGCTCGAGCGCACCATCTCCGGGTCGCAAAACATGCTGTGGTGCTGGCCGATGACGTCTTCTTCCAGGTAACCCATCACCCGCAGAAAATTCGGATTGGCGGCGATGATGGTGCCGCGCAAATCGAACTCGATCACCGCCTGCGAGCGGCCAATGGCGTCGAGCTTGCCCTCGGTGTCGGCATTGCGCTCTTTTTGCGCGGTGACGTCGGTGGCATATTTGACCACCTTGACGGGCTTGCCGGCGGCGTCGAAAATCGGGTTGTACGACGCCAGGGTCCAGACATCCTTGCCGTGCTTGTCGATGCGGCGGTATTCGCCGGCGTTGAATTCGCCGCGCCCTAGCCTGTCCAGAACAGCTGGTATTCGGCCGAGTGGGCGAACTCGGTGGTGCAGAACATGCGGTGGTGCTGGCCGACCACTTCGTCGAGGCCGTAGCCGACCACCTTCAGAAAATTGTCGTTGGCGTGCAGGATGCGGCCGCTCAGGTCGAATTCGATGCTGGCTTGTACGCGCTCGACCGCTTGCAGCGTGCCTTCGAGATTGGCGTTGCGCAGCTTGGCGGCGCTGATGTCGGACGCCACCGTCACCACTTTGAACGGCGCGCCGTCGTCGCCGGCGATCGGGTTGTAGGACGCCTGCAGCCACACGGTGGCGCCGTTTTTGGCGACGTGCATGGTCTCGCCGCCGTCGGCGTGGCCCGCCTTCAGGCGCGCCCACAGATCGCGGTATTCGTTCGACGCCGCAAACTCCGGCGTGCAGAACTGGCGGTGGTGCACGCCCTTCAGTTCATCGAGCGTGTAGCCCATGGTGCGCAAAAAATTGTCGTTGGCGTGCAAGACCTTACCGGCCAGGTCGAATTCGACGAGGCTTTGGCTTTGGTTGATGGCATGCAAGACCGCTTCGGCCATTCTGGAATCGGCGCGGTTGCGCGGAACGGCGTCGCTGGTGTAGGTGTCCATAGTTTTCCTGTAGTTTTTCGAGGGAACGAACCATCCTGGTCACCTGAGCTGCGCTTCCTTCAAGCTGGGCGAGGGATTTTTCAGAAAACGAATATTACCGCAGGGGAACTTTAGATAATCACTTTAAGCTAGTTATTTTGAAGGAGTACACGGGGCGTGGCATTTTTCTGACAGTTTGATAAGTTTGAACTTGGGCAATGCTTTACTACATTTCAAGGCCTGCAAGCTTGCCTGTGCCACAAAGTGCCCGGATCGTGAAAATGATACAGTTTTCGATTACATTAAAAAATATTTGTATCATTATTCGATATGGCGTTTAATTACGGACTTTAGCGACAGACGGAGACCTGACCGATGCACCGATCCATTCCTTTATTTACGGCGCACGCATGAAGCTCGCCACCCTCAAAAACGGCAGCCGCGACGGCGCACTGGTGGTGGTCGACCGCAAGCTGCACGTGTGCCAGCGGGTGCCCGCGATTGCCCCGACCTTGCAATACGCGCTCGATCACTGGGACGCGCTCGCGCCGCGCCTGCAAACGGTGTACGAAGAACTCAACGCCGGCCTTGGCGCCGGCGCGGAGCCGTTCATCGAATCGGACTGCCATTCCCCCTTGCCGCGCGCCTACCAGTGGGCCGACGGCTCGGCCTACATCAATCACGTCGAGCTGGTGCGCAAGGCGCGCAACGCCGAGGTGCCGGCCTCGTTCTACACCGACCCGCTGATGTACCAGGGCGGCACGGACGCCTTTGTCGGCCCGTGGGATCCGATTTACGCGCTCGACGAAGCGTGGGGCATTGACCTGGAAGCGGAAGTGGCGGTGATCACCGGCGACGTGCCGATGGGAGTCGATCTGGCCGGCGCCGCCGCCGCCATCCGTCTGGTCATGCTGGTCAACGACGTCTCGCTGCGCAACCTGATTCCCAACGAGCTGGCGAAAGGCTTCGGCTTTTTCCAGTCGAAGGCGGCCAGCGCCTTTTCGCCGATCGCGGTGACGCCGGACGAATTGCAGGATGCCTGGCAGGACAGCAAGCTGCGCCTGCCGCTGCACGTCGCGATCAACACGCTGCCCTTCGGTAAGCCGAACGCCGGCGAGGACATGACTTTTAACTTTGCCCAGCTGGTCGCGCACGCGGCGCGCACCCGCGAACTGGCGGCCGGCACCATCATCGGCTCCGGCACGGTATCGAACAAGCAGGGCAATCTGCACGGATCGAGCATCGATCACGGCGGCGTCGGCTACTGCTGCCTGGCCGAGCTGCGCATGTACGAAACCATCGAAAAGGGCGCGCCGACCACGCCGTTTTTGCGCTTCGGCGACAACGTGCGCATCGAGATGTTCGACGCCGACGGCGCCAGCATTTTCGGCGCCATCGACCAGGACGTGGCGCGCTATCAATCGACCACCGCCGCCGCCGACCATCTCACCAGAAAGAGTGCGCCATGAAGCTGTACACCTATTTCAGAAGTTCGGCCGCCTACCGCGTGCGCATCGCCCTCAATTTAAAGGGGCTGGCGTACGAAGCGGTGCCGGTGCACCTGTTGAAACACGGCGGCGAGCAGCGCGCCGAGGCTTATCGGGCCGTCAATCCGAACGCGCTGCTGCCTTCGCTGGAGATCGAGGGCGAACAGGGCCACGCCACCATCACCCAGTCGCTGGCCATCATGGAGTACCTCGACGAAGCCCATCCCGGCGTGCCGCTGCTGCCGCCCGGCGCCCTCGGCCGTGCGCGCGCGCGCGAGCTGGCGCTGCTGGTGGCGTGCGACATCCACCCGCTCAACAACCTGCGGGTGCTGCGTTACCTGACCCATACTCTGAAGATCGACGAAGCGGCCAAAAACGACTGGTACCGCCATTGGGTGGCGGAAGGCCTGGCGGCTTTTGAAAAGCACCTGGCGCAGCCGCAGCACGGCGAAGCGGGGGCGGCGCCTGGCCTGTTTTGCGTGGGCGACGCGCCGTCGATTGCCGACTGCTGCCTGGTGCCGCAGTTGTACAACGCGCGCCGTTTTGATGTCGACCTGTCGCCCTATCCCTTGATCACGGCGATCGAGGCGAATTGCGCGCAGCTGCCGGCGTTTCACGCGGCGCATCCGGCCCAGCAGCCGGATGCGGAATAAACGGATGTTAAATAAAATTACTTGTTCTGACCCGGCTGCGAAATCGCGCCCAGCGCCTGGTCGGTGTCCGACGCGGCCTTGACGGCCATGTCGCCCAGCGAGACGATGCCCACCAGCGCATGCGACTCCTGGTCGATCACCGGCACGCGGCGAATCCTGGTCTGGCCCATTTCGGCCAGCACTTCGTCGACCGTCTGGCTGGCCGTGCAGGTGCGCACTTCGGTGCTCATCACGTCGCCGATGCGGGTGGTGGCCGGATCCTTGTTTGCGGCGGTGGCGCGGATGGTGATGTCGCGGTCGGTGATCATGCCGACCAGCTTGTCGCCGTCGCGCACCGGCACCGCGCCGATGTCGAATTCCTTCATCACCTGGGCCGCGCGGTGCACCGTGTCCTCGGGCGACAGGCTTTTGACGTCGCGGCTCATTACATCTTGAATGGTTTGCATGGGGTTCTCCGTATTTATGTGAACCCAATCATGCACAAGTTTCAACTTGTCCGACGCATGGTTGGCGAGTTGCCGTAGATTCCCCATATTATTCTGCCCATGAACGCACCAATTGTCCCCATCCCCGATGCCATCCTCGCCAGCCTGCCGCTGGCCGATCCCAGCTGGCGGCCGATTTTGCTCGACGGCCTGCACCAGCTTGCCGCCGCCGACCCAGGCTATCTGCCGGCGCTGGCCGCCGACCACTACCTGCCGACCGAAAACCGCCTGTTTGCCGCCTTCAGCGTGCCCTTGCACGCGGTGTGCTACGTGCTGGTGGGGGAGGGACCGTACCCGCGCGCAGCCTCCGCCACCGGGGTGTGCTTCATGGACGGCGCGGTGGGCGAGCTGTGGAGCGACACCGGCTTGTCGAAACCGGTCAATCGTGCCACCTCGCTGCGCAACTTCATGAAGATGCTGCTGGTGGCCGACGGCCAGCTGGACGCTGCCGCCACCAGCGGCGCGGCGCTGGCGCCGGTGGCGGCAAAGGCGCGCTCGGGCGAGTCGATTTCCACGCTGGCGCAGTTGCAGGACAATTTGCAGGGGGAAGGATTTTTGTTGCTCAACGCCGCACTGGTATTTCGTCCCCATGTGCCGCCGCCGGTCGAGGCGCGCGCCTGGCAGCCGTTTTTACGGACCGTGCTGGCGGCGCTGGCCGCAAGCGGCGCGCAACTGGTGCTGTGGGGCAAGATCGCCGAACAATTGAAAAACGTGCCGGAAGCGCAAGCGCTCGGGCAATTGTCGGCTGAACATCCGTACAACTTATCCTTTATCAATCACGCCGGCATGCAGGGGCTATTTGGCCCAATGCGGCTATTGCGGCCGCGTGCTGGCAAAAACGCGGGGTGAAAGACAAGCGGGAGGGAATTTGCTATACTTGACTAAATCATTCAACTAATCAGGGCATCCGCAGGGATGTGAGGCAAGTTGGATGATTTGGAAAACGCAAGATTTTACCATTTACCCCGAGGAACCGATGCGTCTGACCACCAAAGGCCGTTTTGCTGTGACAGCCATGATCGATCTTGCCCTGCGCCAGGGCAAGGGACCGGTCACGCTGTCGGGCATCAGCCAGCGTCAAGCGATCTCCCTGTCTTACCTCGAGCAGCTGTTCGGCAAGTTGCGCCGCCATGAGATCGTCGAATCGATCCGCGGTCCGGGCGGCGGCTACAGCCTGGCGCGCAAGGCGGACAAGGTGACGGTGGCCGACATCATCATCGCCGTCGACGAGCCGCTCGACGCCACCCAGTGCGGCGGTAAGGACAATTGCCATGGCGCCGATCCGGCCACCGGCGCGCGCTGCATGACCCATGAGCTGTGGGCGACGCTCAACGAAAAGATGGTCGATTACCTCGATTCGGTGTCGCTGCAGGATCTGGTCGATCAGCAGAATCAAAAAAATTCGGATCAAGCCGTCGTGGTCATGCACCGCAATCACGCCGCCGTTACAGCAGTACAAGATTGAAGACTGGAGTTAAAAGAATGAACGCGCCCTTGGACAAAGAGTTGAAAAGCAACCTCGAACACAGCTTCGTGACCGCCCCGCACTTTCCGATCTACATGGATTATTCGGCCACCACGCCGATCGATCCCCGGGTGGCCGACAAGATGATTCCCTACCTGCGCGAGCAGTTCGGCAATCCCGCTTCGCGCAGCCACATGTACGGCTGGACCGCCGAAGCGGCGGTCGAGGAAGCGCGCGCCGAAGTGGCCAAGCTGGTCGGCGCCGATCCGCGCGAAATCATCTGGACCTCGGGCGCCACCGAATCGAACAACCTCGCCTTGAAAGGCGCGGCGCAGTTCTATAAAACCAAGGGCAAGCACATCATTACGGTAAAGACCGAGCACAAGGCCGTGCTGGACACCGTGCGCGAACTGGAACGCCAGGGTTTCGAGGCGACTTACCTGGAGCCGCAGGCGAATGGCCTGATCACCGTCGAGCAGCTCACCGCCGCCATCCGCCCGGACACCATCCTGGTCTCCGTCATGCTGGTCAATAACGAGATCGGCGTGGTTCAGCCGATCGAAGAGCTGGCCGCGGTGACGCGCGCCCGCGGCATCATCTTCCACTCGGATGCGGCGCAGGCGACCGGCAAGGTCAAG
>JAQGNM010000490.1 GCA_028291845.1 Massilia sp.
CGCCGTCACCGCCAAGGCGCCGAACCTGCAAACCCTCGCCATCGCCGAACTGGTGGTGCCCGCGCGTGGCGCCGACTGCAGCACGGAATTGCGCACCAGTGCGGCGCCGAACGGCGCGCCGTGGCCCGACAGCAGCGGCTACATCGACGGCTACGCGGTCGCCAACCAGGGCGTGCAGATGCGGGTGGAGGTGGACAATGCCGCCAACGATACGGCGGTGATGGTCCGCTTGATCGACCTCGACCGCGGCGCCAGCGTGCGCCACGCCTACGTGCTGGCCCACGAGTCCTTGACGATCGACAAACTGGCGGCCGGGCGCTACGAGGTGCGCTATCAAAACGTCGATCCCGGCGGTCTGCATGGCCCCTGCGCCCAGGCGCTGAAACAGGCCGCGGCGGCGCCGTGACCGCTGCGGCGCGATTGCGCTGGACGCTGTGTTGCCTTTAGTGATAATTTATTCACACGGCGCAGCCCTGTCCCTTATTGAGGAAACGCCATGGATCACGGCAGTGCGAATGACGACGACGACTGGCTGATCGAAGACGACGAGCCGGCCGCCGGCGGCGCGCCCGCCGGCGGCGAGCGGCCCTGGCGGGTACTGATCGTCGACGATGACGCCGACGTGCACGCCGTCACCCGCCTGGCGCTGCGCAACGTCAGCTTCAAGGGCCGTGAACTGGAACTGTTGTCCGCCCACAGCGGCGCCGAGGGCTACCGTCTGCTCAGCACGACGCCGGACATCGCTTTGGTGCTGCTCGACGTGGTGATGGAAACGGACGACGCCGGCCTGGTGCTGACGCGCCGCATCCGCGAGGAATTGGGCAATCACACGGTGCGGGTGGTGCTGCGCACCGGCCAGCCGGGCCAGGCGCCGGAGCAGCGCGTGATCATCGATTACGACATCAACGACTACAAGGCCAAGACCGAGCTGACCACCCAGCGCCTGTTTACCGCCGTCATCTCGGCACTGCGCGCCTACGAAAGCCTGACCATGCTCGAGCGAAGCCGCGCCGGCCTGGGCAAGATGCTGGCCGGGGTGGCTGATTTGTCGCAGGACGGCTCGCTGCGCGAATTCGCCTCGGGCGTGCTCGACCAGGTCAGCGCCGTGCTCGACATTGGCGGCCACGGCATGATGTGCGTGCTGGCGGTGCCCGGTCAGGAGCCTTCCGTGCTGGCGGCCACCGGCATCTGGGCCGGGCTGGCCGGCGACGGCAAGCTGCCGGCCGACGAGCCGCTGCGCCCGGCGATTTTGCGCGCGCTGGCCGACAACGTCAGCCAGACCGGGGTGCTCGGCACCGTGCTGCCGATTCACACGCTCCAGCAGCAAGCCGTCGGCATCGCCTTGTCGCCGCCGTTGGCGGTGGGAGAGATCGAGCGCGAACTGCTGGCCTTGTATTGCCAGCGCATCGGCGCCGCCTTCGACAACCAGTACCTGTTCGACCAGGTAAGAAATACCGAGATCGCCACCGTCGCGCTGCTGTCGCAGGTCGTCGAGCGGCGCGCCCCGCACAGCGCCAACGACGCCGGCCGGGTGCGCAAGCTGAGCATGCGCATCGCCCGGCGCATGCGTGAACGGGGTGTCGCCGAGGTCGACCTGACCGCGCAAATGATCGGCATGATCGGGCTGGCCAGCATGCTGCACGACATCGGCATGGACGAGGCCTGCGCCGACTTGCCAAGCGCGGCGATTTACTCGGATGCCGAGCGCGCAGCCATGCAGCGCCACCCCGAGCTCGGCCGCCTGCTGCTCGAGCGCGCCGCCGCCCTGGTCGGCGCGGTCAGTTACCTCACCCTGGGCGCGCTGGTTGCGGCCGGCCACCACGAGCGCTTCGACGGCAGCGGTTATCCGCGCGGCATCCGCGGGCGCGAGATCCCCCTGTGCGCCCGCATTGTCGGCGCCGCCGAGGCCTTCGACGCCCTGCTGAGCGAGCGCCCCTACCGCGCGGCCTGGCCGTGTTCGCAGGCGCTCGACCATGTCCGCCAGCAGGCCGGCAAGCAGTTCGATCCCGAGGTGGTGGCGGCGCTGCTTGACGTGGTCGGGCCCGATTGCAGGGCGCTCGATGCATAATTGTCGCAAGCCAACATCAGCTTGGACCGTATTGGCTTCGGCGGCAGGGCGCTTTTCACAATTTTCCGTCTGATGCCGTTATATACTCTTTGTATGACAAGAGCCGATGGCGCATGCCAGAAATGGTATGACTGGAAAGACAACACATGAATGACCTCGACGGACTGTCGGCGCTGATTATTGAGCCGCACGCAGGCATGCGCGCCAATATCCACAGCATGCTGACCATGTGCGGCATCACCAAGATCGACCATGCGGGCAGCGCCAACAGCGCCGTCAAGCACCTGAGCCTGAAGAATTTCGACATGGTGTTGTGCGAGTACGACCTCGAAGGCGGCCAGGACGGCCAGCAACTGTTGGAAGATTTGCGCCATCACAAGCTCATTTCCCTGTCGAGCATGTTCTTCATGGTCACCGCCGAAGGCAATTACAGCAAGGTGGTCAGCGCCGCCGAGCTGGCGCCCACCGATTACATCCTCAAACCCTTCACCGCCGACCGCCTGTTGGAGCGCATCGCGCGCGCGCTCGAGCGCCGCACCGCCCTGATGCCGGTGTACCAGTTCATGGAAGCGGGCGCCCAGCGCGAAGCGATCGCCGCCTGCATCGAGGGCATCCACGCCTATCCCCGCTACACGGTCGATTTTCTGCGCCTGCGCGCCGAGCTGCACATGTTCCT
>JAQGNM010000521.1 GCA_028291845.1 Massilia sp.
ATCTCCGACGATTCGGAAGGGGTGATCCCCGGCATGGACATGACCTTCGCCGGCTTTGCCATCGGCCGGGTGCGCCAGGTCGACCTGGCGCCGGACGGCAAGGCCAGGATTGCCATCGACGTGCCGAAAAAGGATGCGCGCTGGCTGCGCAGTTCCAGCGTGTTCACCCTCGAACGGGGGCTGGTGGGCGACACCCATATCAAAGCCTATAGCGGCGACCTGAGCGCCCCGCCGATGCCGCCGGACGCCACCCGCACGGTGCTGCGCGGCGACACCGCCGCCGAGATCCCGCGCCTGGTGGCCACCGCCCGCACCTTGCTGGAAAACCTCGAGGCGATCACCCGTGCCGATTCCGCCTTGTCCGGCACGCTGGCCAACGTGCAGAGCGCCACTGGGCGCCTGGCCGGAAAATACGGCTTGCTGGGCGGCGCGCTGGGAGGCGACGAGGAAGCCAAAAAACTGATGCTGACCCTGGACCGGGTGAATGGTCTGCTGGCCCATGCGGATCAGCGGGTGTTCGGCAAGAACGGCGTGATGGACGACACCCAGGCGGCCGTTCAGCAGCTGCACGTGGTCCTGAACGACGCCAGCGCCACCCTCAAGAAAGTCGATGCGGTGCTGGTCGAGGCGCAGGCGGTGGGCAAGAACGCGCGGGTGGCGACCGACGACCTCGGCGCGTTGCGCGCCGAAGTCGACGCCAGCCTGCACAAGGTGACCCGGCTGGTGGACGAGATCAACCGCAAATGGCCGTTTGCGAAAAAGACGGAGTTGAAGCTGCCATGATGAAGGTGACTATGCGCGTTGCCGCGCTCGGTGTTGCGGTGTTGTTGGGCGCATGCGCCGCCAAGACCGTGGAGCCGGCCTGGCGCGGCAATGCTGCCGGCGCCCTCGACAGTTTCACCACGGAATACCTGGCCGGCAACAGCGCGCTGGCGGCGTCGGACTTTGCCCGCGCACGCAGCGAAATGGCCAGCACCGGGCGTTTCGACATGGTGGCGCACGCCGAACTGCTGCGCTGCGCCGTCAAGACCGCCAGCCTGGAGATCGGCGAGTGCGCGGGCTTTACGCCGCTGGCGCCCGATGCAACGCCGGCCGAACGCGCCTACGCGGCCTATCTCGCCGGCAGATTCGCGGGAATCGATGCGGCCCTGTTGCCGCCGCAGCATCAAGCGATCGCGCGTGGAAGCGCCGGCTTGTCGAGTGTGGCCGATCCCTTGTCGCGGCTGGTGGCGGCCGGGGCATTGATGCAGGCGGGACGGCTCGCACCTGCCGATATCGGTGTCGCCATCGAGACGGCATCGAGCCAGGGCTGGCGGCGGCCCTTGCTGACCTGGCTCGGAGTGGCGGCGCAACGGGCGCGCGCGGTGGGCGACGCGGCCGAGCTGGCGCGGATCGAGCGGCGGATTGCGTTGGTTGGGTCGAAATAGGGAGAGCAGGGGGACTGGCCGGGCCGCGTTCGGACCGCAGGTGCCTGTCCCCCTGCTGCTCAACACCGCTTGCGGATCACAGCGCGCAGTTCAGTGCTGACTAATCTGCCCGCGCCAGGCGCCGCTTTCCTTGCCGCGCGCTTCGATCATGTCCTTGAAACGCTGCAGGTTGCTGCGCGCCTCCATGCGCACGGCGCCCAGGGCGTCGCCCAACTTTTCGGCCGGTCCCTCCGGCGCATAGGACATTTTCAGGGTGATACGGGTGTGGTCGTCGGATAGCTTTTGGAAGGTGACCACGCCCTCGTTGCGCACCCCGCTGGTGCTGCGCCAGGCGATGCGGCGATCCGGCACCTGCTCGGTGATTTCGGCGTCCCATTCTTTTTCCACCCCGGCAATGGTGGCTTTCCAGTGCAGGCGGCGGTCGTCGAGCTGGCGCACTTCCCGCACGCTGGCCATGAAGTTGGGGAACTCCGCGAACTGGGTCCACTGGTTGTAGGCGGCGTGCAGTGGAACGTTGACCTCGATGGTTTCTTCGACAAACGTTTTGTCGTCGCTGCGGCCTTTTTTGCCCATTTGCCTGGAAAGAAAATAGCCACCGACGGCCAGCGCGGTAGCGGTAACGACGCGGTTGAGTACCATGGCAAACTCCTCATGTGATTGTCTGAAGTCAGACCGCCATGACGCCGATTCGTTCCGCGTCAGCTTGCGTTTTTTGCGCTGTATAGCGCTGGCTCAAGCGATGCCATTGTTGCCGTGCAGGAGAAAGGCGGGCCGCTGCGACAGCAAGTCGAAGTAGGCCTCGACGGCGGGCAATTCGGCGTGCGCCAGCGGGGTGGCTTTCCAGCGGTTGACCGACAGGCCGATCACCACGTCGGCCAGGGTCAGGCGCTCGCCGGTCATGTAGGGGCCGTTGGCGGCCAGGTGGGTATCGAGCAAGCGCATGGCGCGGTTCCACGCCGCCACCCCAGCGGCCAGTTGCGCCGCGTCCTGATGGGCGGGGCTGGCGCGCACCAGCGACAGGAAGGGATAGCGCCATGCGGTGTTGAGGTCGGTGGCCTGCCAATCCATCCAGCGCTCGACCAGCGCGCGTTCTTGTGAGGGCGGCGGCAGCAGCGCGCCGTCGCCATGGCGGTCGGCCAGGTAACGGCAAATACTGTTCGATTCCCACAAAATAAAGCCGTCGTCATCGATGACCGGCACCATGGCGTTGGGATTGAGGGCGAGGAATTCGGACGACTGCAGCGACAAAGTTCCCGTCCCCCACGCCTCCAGGACATACGGCAGGGCCAGCTCGTCGCAGGTCCACAGCACCTTGCGCACGTTGATCGAGCTCGGCTTACCCAGTATTTTCAGCATCGGGAATGGTGCCGCCATCAGCGCGCCGGCCGCAAGGTCCACGGCAGCGAATTGTGGATGCGGGTGGCGGCGATCGCCGCCTGGCCGGTGGCGACGCTGATCTGGTTCAGGCCGCGCACCACGTCGCCTACCGCGTACAGGCCCGGCACCGTGGTGCACTGGGCGGCGTCGACCACCAGTTCGCCGCAGTCGGCCGTTTCGGCGCCCAGCGACGCCGCCAGGTCGGAGTGGGCGATTTCTCCCAGCATCGGATAGAGCACGTCGAATTCGTGGGTGTCGCCGTCGCCGGTGTGCAGAACAGGTTTGAAGTCGTCGGTGAGGCGCACTTCGCGTACCGGCGAGCGCACGTAGCGCACGCCGGCAGCGTTCAACTGCTGTAATTCGTCCGGGGTCAGAATGCTGCCCTCGGTGCGGTCGAACAGGGTGACATCGGCGGAAAAGCTGCGCATGAACATGGCGTGGCCGATCGGGTTGGTTTCCGACGACACGATGGCGATGCGGCGATCGACGACGTCGTAGCCGTCGCACACCGGGCACAGGCGGATGGCGCCGCTCGACACGCCATCGCGCCAGTGGTCGACCGGCAGACTTTTGTCGACGATGCCGGTGGCGACGATGACGGTGAGGGCGCGCACTTCGCCGCCTTCCCAGGTGCCGACAAAGGCGCCGTCTTCAAGCCGCAGCGAAACCAGTTCCGCCTCGGTGATGGCGCCGCCATAGCGCTCGAGCTGGCTGCGCAGATTGTCGAGCAGGGCGTTGCCGCCCACACCTTCCGGAAAGCCGGGATAGTTATGCGAAACGGGAATCCAGCTGGCGCGGCTGTTGCCCTTGTCGAATATGGCGACATTGCGCATGAAGCGGCGCAGGTAGATGGCGGCGGTGAGGCCGCCGGGGCCGCCGCCGATGATCAGGCAGTCGTGGACTCTTGGCGCCTCGTCCTTGGGAAGATTTTCAGCTTGCATGGTGGCGCATGGTAATTTAACAATGGATCAAAGGCCATGCTAAGCGATATTGCGCCGCGACGGCGCGCAGCCGGACGTCGGCTCGGGCTGCAGGGTGACGTGATCGATCTTGTGCCGGCTTAAGAGCATCTGCTGGACCGCCGCCAGCACCTGCGGCCAGGCCGTCAGGTCATCGATTTGCAGGTGGCCGATCAGCGCCGGCTCGCCCGGCGCCATGTCCCAGATGTGCAGGTCGTGCACCGCGTGCACGCCGTCGATGGCGCCGATGTCGGCGCCGACCTGCACGTAATCGATCTGTTCGGGCACGCCCTTCATCAGAAAATGGTACGACTCGCGCAGCACGCCGATGGTCGACTTTAAAATCAGCAGCGAGACCAGGATCGACAGCAGCGGGTCGATGCGCACCCAGCCGATGAAATAAATCACGGCGCCGGCGATGACGGCAGCGATCGAGCCGAGCAGATCGCCCATGACGTTGACCAGGGCGGCACGGGTGTTCATGTTCTGGCTGTCGCGCGAGAGGATCCAGGCCACCATCAGATTGATGGCAATGCCGATGGCGGCGACGATCAGCACGATCTTGCCCTGCACATGTTGCGGCGCATTGAAACGGCTGATGGCTTCATAGATGATCCAGCAGACCAGGGCCAGCATGGCAATGCAGTTGACGAACGCCGCCAGCGCCTCGGCGCGGCCGAAGCCGAACGAGTGGCGCGAGGAGGGCGGACGGCGGGCGATGTACTGGGCGAACAGGGCCAGGCCGAGCGCGGCGGCATCGGTGACCATGTGGCCGGCGTCGGAGATCAGGGCCAGCGAATTGGCCATGAAGCCGGTCACCGCTTCGATGGCGGCGAACAATAAAGTGAGCAGCAGGGCGCAGACCAGGGCGGTCTGGCTGCGGCCGACCACGACGTGGGTGTTGACGGCGTCGCCGTCGAGGTGGGCGTGGAGGTGGGTGGAGTCGGTTTGCATGACATAAGTTTAACGGATTGTCGGCTGCTAAGCTTGAAAGCGAATCGGAGCCGGGGACAGGCCCTGCGTCCGAATGCGGCCCAGCCTGTCCCCCGCTTTAAAAGCCAACTAAGTGCTGGCCAACTTTCGGCCAGCCGTCAAAGCGAGGGTCAGGCCCGCAGGGCCGGACCCCGGTGCTGCATAATGTGCTTGTCAGGGTGGCGGCGCGTCTCTATAATGTTGGTCTTCGGGCGGTTAGTTCAGCTGGTTAGAATACTTGGTCGACATCCAAGGGGTCGCAGATTCGAATTCTGCACCGCCCACCAGACACTGTAAGAGCGAGAAAGGCACCATGGTTATGACACCGCGAACTACGACGGAGTTGTTCCAGCGACGCTAGTCGAGGTGTTCTTTCGCTCTTTGAAAAGAAAAACGCGGCTAGTCCGCGTTTTTTTTCGTCCGCATTTTTATCATTGAATTTTGCAGCACACTTGGAGATCACCATGCTTTCAGTCCGCCTTCCCGATGGTTCCGCCCGCCAATTCGAGGGCCCGGTCACGGTTGCCCAAGTTGCCGCCAGCATCGGCACCGGTCTCGCCAAGGCAGCCCTGGCCGGCAAAGTCGACGGCAAGATCGTCGATACCTCGCACTTGATCGAGCAGGATGCCGATCTGGCCATTATTACCGACAAGGACGCCGACGGCCTCGAGGTGATCCGCCATTCGGCCGCCCACTTGCTGGCGCACGCCGTCAAGTCCTTGTATCCGGACGCCCAGGTGACCATTGGTCCGGTGATTGAAAACGGCTTTTATTACGACTTTTCGTACAAGCGTCCGTTTACGCCCGACGATTTGAAAGCCATCGAAAAGAAAATGGCGGAATTGTCGAAAAAGGACGAGGCGGTCACCCGCAAGGTGATGCCGCGCGACGAGGCGGTCGATTATTTCAAGTCGATCGGCGAGGACTACAAGGCGGAGATCATCGCCTCGATCCCGGCCGGCGAAGACGTGTCCTTGTATGCGCAGGGCGATTTCACCGATCTGTGCCGCGGTCCGCACGTGCCGTCGACCGGCAAGATCAAGGTCTTCAAATTGATGAAGCTGGCCGGTGCCTACTGGCGCGGCGACTCGAAAAACGAGATGCTGCAGCGTGTCTACGGCACCGCCTGGGC
>JAQGNM010000526.1 GCA_028291845.1 Massilia sp.
CACGATGATACGCCCGGCCGCAATGTTCGGCACGAGTTCAGGCAGACGGGAGGCGATGTACTCATAGGACAGCCCGTGGAAACCATAGCGCTGGATCCCGCGCGCGGTGAGTTCGCGCGGGATGGCGAAGACACGCTCGACCTTAGGAACGGTGCGGTGAAAGGCCGTGTCAAAGCAGGCCACCTGCGCGATCTGCGGCGCCATCTCCAGCACCGCGCGGATCGGCGCCAAGTTGTGCGGCTGGTGCAGCGGGGCGAGCGGCAGGAATTCGGCAAGCTTCTCCAGCAAGGCTGGGGTCACGCGCTCGGGCCGGGCATGGTCCGGGCCGCCATGCACCACGCGATGTCCAATGGCCGAAAGCTCGCGCCCGCCCAGCACCTGCCGCAGCCAAGGCACCAGCAACATCACGGCCTCACCAGGCGTGGCGGGCGGTGCACTGGTGACATCAGGGCCCGCGATGGGCTGGCGTGAAGCGTCCTCTGCGCGGCTCGCCGAACGCACGCCAATGCCGTCGATCTGGCCCGAAAGCAGGCAGCTTTCTCCCTCGTAGAAGGTGAATTTCAGCGAGGAGGAGCCGGCATTGATGACGCCGATGACGTTGC
Organism: Massilia sp.; assembly: GCA_028291845.1. Taxonomy (GTDB): domain Bacteria; phylum Pseudomonadota; class Gammaproteobacteria; order Burkholderiales; family Burkholderiaceae_D; genus JAFCUW01. Next base: position 603 of record JAQGNM010000526.1, read on the forward strand.
TCACCGTTCAGCCGCCGACAACTGTGCCGCGGCAAAGATGCTCGCCATGGCGGTGGAAGCCACGCGTGCGGCAACGGTATCGGATCGGCTGGTCAGGATGACCGGCGTGCGGGCGCCCAGCACCAGCCCAGCCGCCTCGGAATGCGCCAGATAGGCCAGCTGCTTGGCCACCATGTTGCCTGCTTCAAGGTCGGGACACATCAGTATGTCGGGCTCGCCCGCCACGGCGCTGACGATTTTCTTGATCTTCGCTGCGGCCAGGCTGATTGCATTGTCAAAGGCCAGTGGGCCATCGACGATCGCACCCGTGATCTGGCCGCGATCGGCCATCTTGCACAGCATCGCGGCGTCCATTGTCGCGCTCATCTTGACGTTCACGGTCTCCACCGCCGCCAGCACCGCGACCTTGGGACGTGCAATGCCCAGCGCATGTGCAAACTCGACCGCGTTCTGCACGATGTCTGCCTTGGCCATCAGATCTGGTGCGATGTTGATGGCCGCGTCGGTCACCAGGAGTGGCTTCGGATAGCTCGGCACATCGATGAGGAAGACATGGCTGACCCGTCGGCTGCCGCGTAAGCCACCGTCGCGCGCGACGACCGCGGCCATCAGCTCATCGGTGTGCAGGCTGCCCTTCATCACAGCCGCCGCACGCCCTTCCCGCACAAGCGCCACGGCAGCGGCGGCGGCTTGCTGTGGTGTTGCGGCCTCGACGATCTCGCACCCATCGAGCGGGGCGCCGGCGGCCCGCGCGGCGGCCATGATCGTCTCGCGCGGGCCTACCAGCAGCGGGCGCATGATGCCGCGTTGCGCAGCCTCCAGCGGCCCTAGCAGGCTGTCATGGTCGCAAGGCCAGGCGACAGCGGCAATCAGCGGTGGCAGTGCGGCGGCGCGCAACAGAAGCGCGTCCATATGGCGGTGGCGTTGGAGCAACAGTGTTGGCCGTTCGGGGCGCGGCACCTGCACCATGGCGGCGGGCGGGCGCACTGTCAGGCTGCCCTCGGCCAGCACGCGCCCGCCGAGGCCGCTGATCATGGCCACCAGACGTGCAGAGCCGGTCTGATGGTCCAGCGCCTCAACCTCCAGTGACGTCGTCACCTGCTCACCTGCGTCGGGGGCGGCCCGCAGGAGCAGGTGAACGCCCAACAGGCTACCGCCCGGCCCGGGCAGCTCCTGTGCCGCCAATTGCGTCACCATGCCTTGCAGCAGCAGCGCGGCATCGGCGCCCACGCCTTCGCCCGTGATTGAGACCTCTGGCGCGCCGACAAGCGCCGTTGCCAGATCCAGTGACTGTGCTGCCAGCGCCTGCGTGAGACTGACGCGCAGGCCAGGGCGCAACGCATCAAGGGGGCGCCCTTCAAGTATGTCCGCACTGCTGGTCATCGTCTGCAGCCCTTCATCCGAGGAGAAGTTGCACCGCGATCACCTTTGCGATGGTAATGGTGGGAAACACCATTGCATAGCCGACATCCGGCCGATCCGTCGGCGCAAGGCGAGAGGCGGCGGCGAGAATGGCGGGGTTGCCGGTTACGCCCGAACACACGCCTAGCAGATCGTCGAAGGGGATCCGCAGCACAAGGTGGCCGAGCACCAGCACCGTCAGCACCATGACCAGAAGTACCATCAGCGCCGCAAGCAGCATCGCCGGCCCCTGTGTGGCAAGCGTGCTGACGAAGGGCGCGCCGGCGCCCAAGGCGACCTGGCCGATGAAGATAGACAGCCCGAGATTGCGCAGCACGATATTCGCTGCCACCGGCATCCGCCAACCGATAGGGCCAGTGCGACCGAGCCAGCCCAGGACCAGCGCCATCACCAGCGGCCCACCGGCCACGCCGAGGCTGAAGCTGCCGCCGCCAGGCAGGGGGATCGGGATCATGCCCAATAGCAGACCTGCCGCCATGCCGACACCGATGGAAACGAAGGACAGTTCCGCATTGCCCTTGATGCTGTCGCCGAAGAAGCTGCGCAGGGATGCCGCTTTCCCGGCCGGCGCAATCACCACAAGCCGATCGCCCCACTCCAGCACGAGGTCGCGGGTAGCGACGAGTTCCGTATCCCCGCGCCGCACATGGGAGATGGTGAGGGGGAAATCCGGCCGGGCAATGGCGCCCAGCGTGCGTCCGATGAAACCGGGGCGCGATACATAGACGCGCGTCACGTCGTAGTCGCCGCGGTCGCGCGTGAGGCGCCCCGGCTCCTCGCTGCCGATCCGCGAGACGGCCTCATCCACCGCATCGGGCGGGCCGAGTAACATCACGCCATCGCCCTCGCGCAGGATGCATTGCGGGTCGTGCATCTGGTTGGTGTGGTCCTGGCGGATGCCGATTACGCGCACGCTGGTCGGCAGCGCCGCACCGACTTCGGCCATGGTCCGGCCGGCGAACCGGGCGTCGGCGGTGACCTCCGCCGTGCGCAGCGCGGGCGATGGTGGTGCGACCTGCGGCTTCAGCCAGCGCTCCATGAGCGTCATCAGGATGATCGGCCCGATCACGCCGATGGGGTAGGCCACCGAATAGCCGATCGCCGGGTCGGTGCTGCCCGAGGCCGCAATAGCGGCCTGCAGTGTGGGCGTGCTGGTGCCGGCGCCTGCGAAAAGCCCGCCTGCCGTCGCCAGCGAAACGCCCAGGGGGCCGGCCAGCAACATGGTTGTGCCGAGACCCAGCAGCACAGCGAGCAGGGCCAGCAGGTTGTACTTCAACCCTTCGCCCCTGAGTCCCTTGACGAATTGCGGTCCGTACTGGACGCCGACGCCATAGACGAACATCAGCAGGCCAATGGTGCCGACCAAGCCCGGAGGCGCCGATTTCGGCGCGAACCAGCCGATGGCGAGCCCCGCGAACAGCACCGCGCCGGCGCCGAAGGTGAAGCCGAGGATCGGCACCTGGCCCAACGCGTAGCCCATGCCGATCGCCAGGAAAAGCGCCAGCATGGGCGAGGTTTCCAGCAATCCTTGCGCGGTCTCGATCATGGCGGGTCTCTTTCGCGCATCAGCGTGTGGTGCAGCCGGCATCGCGGAACTGCGCGATAACACGGGCAATCAACTCGGCGCCCGGAACCGCGGTCTCAGCGAGCGAGTAGTCGAGCCCGAGCGACTTCCACTTGAAGCCGCCCATCTGGTGGAAGGGCAGGACTTCAACCAGCTCGACATTGCGCATTGGCGCCACGAAGCGCGCGATGCATTCCACGTTTGCCGGGTCATCGGTGAGGCCCGGAACCAGCACGAAGCGCACCCAAGTGGGCTTGCCCATGGCGGCCAGGCGTTCGGCGAACTCCAATGTGGGTCGAACATCCTGCGCGGTGACCCGGCGATAGGTTGCCGGGTCGAAGGACTTGATATCGAGCAGCACAAGATCAACTTCGCTCAGGTAAGCTTCATCCGCACGCTTGCCGAGAAAGCCGGAGGTATCGAGCGCGGTATGCAACCCCATGCGCTTTGCTGCCGCAAACAGACGCCGCGTAAAGGCGGGTTGCACCAGTGCTTCGCCGCCTGAAATCGTCAAGCCGCCGCCCATGGCGCGCAACGCCGGCGCGTAGGCCACCAGC
>JAQGNM010000590.1 GCA_028291845.1 Massilia sp.
TCAAGGTCGCCAAGTCGCTCGAGCAGGTCAAGGAATATGCCGAACAGATCATGGGCATGCAGCTCGTCACCCACCAGACCGGCCCTGAAGGCCAGAAGGTGCGCCGCCTGTTGATCGAAGAAGGCGCCGACATCAAGAAAGAACTGTATGTGTCGATGGTCACCGACCGCGTTTCTCAACGCGTCGTGCTGATGGCCTCGAGCGAAGGCGGCATGGACATCGAAGAAGTCGCCCACAGCAATCCCGAGAAAATTCACACCGTCGCCATCGACCCGTCGGTCGGCCTGACCGATGCCGAAGCGGACGACATCTCGACCAAGATCGGCGTGCCTGCCGCATCGATCGCCGATGCCCGCGTCCAGCTGAAAGGCCTGTACAAGGCATACTGGGAGACCGACGCTTCGCTGGCCGAAATCAACCCGTTGATCCTGACCGGCGAAGGTAAAGTCATCGCCCTCGACGCGAAATTCAATTTCGATTCGAACGCCTTGTACCGCCACCCTGAAATCGTCGCTTACCGCGACCTGGACGAAGAAGATCCGGCTGAAATCGAAGCGTCGAAATTCGACCTCGCCTACATTTCGCTCGACGGCAACATCGGCTGCCTGGTCAACGGCGCCGGCCTGGCCATGGCCACCATGGACACCATTAAACTGTTCGGCGGCGAGCCGGCCAACTTCCTCGACGTCGGCGGTGGCGCCACGGCCGAGAAAGTAACCGAAGCGTTCAAGATCATGTTGAAGAACCCGGGCCTGAAAGCGATCCTGGTCAACATCTTCGGCGGCATCATGCGTTGCGACGTCATCGCCGAAGGCGTGATCACCGCTTCGAAAGCCGTCTCGCTGGAAGTACCGCTGGTGGTGCGCATGAAGGGCACCAACGAAGACATCGGCAAGAAAATGCTGGCTGACTCCGGCCTGCCGATCATCGCCGCCGACACGATGGAAGACGCGGCTAAGGCTGTCGTCGCCGCCGCAGCCGCTCACGCCGCTTAAGCTAAAGGAAATAACATGTCGATTCTGATCAACAAAGATACCAAAGTCATCACCCAGGGCATCACCGGCAAGACCGGCCAGTTCCACACCCGCATGTGCCGCGACTACGCGAACGGCAAGGAAGCCTTCGTTGCCGGCGTGAACCCGAAGAAAGCCGGCGAAGATTTCGAAGGCATTCCGATTTACGCCACCGTCAGCGACGCCAAGGCCGCCACCGGCGCCACCGTGTCGGTGATCTATGTGCCGCCAGCAGGCGCGGCAGCTGCGATCTGGGAAGCTGTCGAAGCGGACCTGGACCTGGCAATCTGCATCACCGAAGGCATTCCCGTGCGCGACATGATGGCCCTCAAGGACCGCATGGCCAAGGCCGGCTCGAAGACCCTGCTGCTGGGCCCGAACTGCCCAGGCTTGATCACCCCTGACGAAATCAAGATCGGCATCATGCCTGGTCACATCCACAAGAAGGGCCGCATCGGCGTGGTCTCGCGCTCGGGCACGTTGACGTACGAAGCAGTCGGCCAGCTGACCGCCCTCGGTCTGGGCCAGTCGTCGGCAGTCGGTATCGGCGGCGACCCGATCAATGGTCTGAAGCACATCGACATCATGAAGATGTTCAATGACGACCCGGAAACCGACGCCGTCATCATGATCGGCGAAATCGGCGGTCCTGACGAAGCCAATGCTGCTTATTGGATCAAGGACAACATGAAAAAGCCGGTGGTCTGCTTCATCGCTGGCGTCACCGCCCCTCCAGGCAAGCGCATGGGCCACGCCGGCGCGCTGATCTCGGGCGGCGCCGACACGGCACAAGCCAAGCTGGACATCATGGAAGAGTGCGGCATCAAGGCGACGAAAAACCCGTCGGAAATGGCGCGTTTGTTGAAGGCAATGTTGTAATAGCAAATAATTGCCGGGATTCATTGTCGAGATAACATATTCGACAAGTCTATGGTTAGAATGAACGGGGAGCGGCGACGCTCCCCGTTTTTCGTTTACGTCTACTTATATAGAGATCGGGGACTTTCATGACTGCCAGGCTGGTGATCACGCGCGACAACCACGAAGTACGCGACTTGCTGCTCGACGGTCGCCGGCTCACGCTTGGCCGCCATCCCGACAACGACATCGTGCTGGCGCACCCCACGGTGTCGAGCCGCCATGCCGCCATCACGCCGGACGGCGCCTTGCTGGTGCTGGACGATCTCGGCAGCAGCAACGGCACCCTGGTCAACGGCCAGCGCATCACCCGCGCCACCCTGTCGGCGGGCGACCGCATCGGCATCGCCGTATTCGAGCTGACCCTGGTGACGACGGCCTCGGCCGCGCCGCTGCAATCGGCGCCGGCGCGTCTGGAAATACTCAATGGCCCGCGCGCCGGCACCGTGCTCGACCTGGTAAAGCCGATGACCACCCTGGGCAGTCCGGGCGCGGCGATCGTCATCATCAGCCGTCATGGCGAGCTCTACCATATAGAAAAGGTGCAGGGCGACGGCCCGGCATCGATCGGCGACATTCCCCTCGGGCGGGCTGCGCGCCGCCTGCACGATGGCGACATGCTCGACATCACCGGCACCCGCATGCAATTTTTGTCAGCGCGCAGCGATCATGATTAATTTTATAGCGGGAATGACAGTTTACGTACGGTAACTGACGATATTTGTCAGCGGCGCCGCCAAAAAGCGTCGTTTACGATGAACTTTGTTATAGCGAAGTCATCAAATCGGGGTATTTCTGACCTGGCACACCTATTGCTCTATACCAAGTCAGTAGCACTGCACATACAACCCCACCCCGATGGAGTTTTACAATGAAATCGATGAAAATGGTTAAGAAGGCACAAGCTGGTTTCACCCTGATCGAACTGATGATCGTGGTTGCAATTATCGGTATTCTGGCTGCTGTCGCCATCCCTGCATACCAGGATTATGTTGCCAAGTCGAAGTTTGCTGCAGCCCTGGCTGAAGTATCGCCTGCCAAGACCGGCTTTGAAGTTGCGGTCAACGACGGCAAGATCCCGGTCGTCGGCGCTGTCGCCGCTGCTGATGAAGCCACCAAGGCACCAATCGGCGTGCAACTGACCAATGCAAACACCACGATCGCCCAAGTGACCTATGACGGCGCCGCTACCAGCAACGCCATCGTCGCCACCATCGTCGGCGGTTCGGAAGCAGTCAAGAACAAGACCATCACGCTGACCCGTACCACCGCTACCGGTCAGTGGACTTGCACCACCAACGTTGCCGCCAAGCTGGCCGGCACCTGCGGACAGGCAGCCGCTGCAACCACCCCTCCAGCCAATCCTCAAACCTAATCAGACTAGCAGGCGCCCGACAAAAACCCGCCGGTGGCAACACCGGCGGGTTTTTTTAATACCTCAACAAACGCCCAGCACCGGCTGCACCGTCTCCCTACAGCACCGCCGTCCAATCCCCGCTCTTGCGCCCGTGCTTTTCGAGCACCCGCACATCGGTCATCACCATCCCCCGGTCGACCGCCTTGCACATGCCCTAGATGGTGAGCAGGCCGACCTGCACGGCGGTCAAGGCCTCCACCCCGGCCTATGCCGCCGCCGCTGCAGCGACCCCAGCCTCGTCTGCCGAAGCGATCAGCCGTGCGAACGGGCGCAGGGGAATCGATTCACCCATCACCACCAGGCCCGCGTCATTGGGATGCAAATGATCGCCCGAATCATAGGCAGGGCGGATCTGGCTCGGCATCGCCG
>JAQGNM010000055.1 GCA_028291845.1 Massilia sp.
GGCGTGTTTTTCTGGAAAAGGCCAAGCAGATATTGTTGGCGACCAGCTCCGCCGTCACCGAGACACAGCGCACCCAGCGCGGCGAAATCGGCAAGCTGGCGGTGGGCTTTTTTGAACATACCTCGTACACCCTGCTTCCCCCTATCCTGCGGGCATATCGGCAACGCTATCCGACGGTCGAGGTACAGCTGCGCTGGTTTCCCGTCATCGAACAGCTCAATGCGCTCGAACGGGGCGATGTGGACATCTCGTTCGTCCGGCCGGTGACGGAGTTCGATGGGATTGCAAGCGAGACGATCCTGAAGGAACGATTTGTGTTGGCATTGCCCAGCGATCACCCCTTGGCCAGCGATGGCGAAGTCAACCTCAAGGATTGCGCCGACGAGCGCTTCATCATCTATACCCAGCGGCTGGCGCCGGACTTTTACGCGATCATCCTGAAGCTCTGCGCGGTTGCCGGTTTCGTTCCCCAAGTCGCACTGGAAGTGGGCCAGGTATATACCACGCTCGGCCTGGTGAGCTCGGGCGCCGGCATTGCGTTCGTTCCGGAATCGGTGCAACGGGTCAGGTTCGAGAATGTCACGTACAAGACCTTGAAAGGCAGGCAGCCCAAAATAGAAGTGCTGCTTGCCTGGAAACAGTCCAATCCATCGCCCTTGCTCACTGCGTTCGTCGATACCGCCAAACGCGCGCTAACGGCGAGCTTTCCCGCAAAAACCTGAGCCGCTCGCTAGGTGGCCGCTCGCGTTTGCTCTCCATTGACCAAACGCAGCAGCCCGAGCGGGTTTGCATTGCGCAATGCTTCCGGCAGCAACTCGTCCGGATAGTTCTGGAAGCAGACCGGGCGCAGGAATCTGTCGATGGCGGCACTGCCGACCGAGGTTCCGCGTGCGTCGGAGGTCGCCGGATACGGTCCGCCGTGCACCATTGCATCGCATACTTCCAGGCCGGTCGGAAAGCCGTTGATCAGCAAACGCCCTACCCGCTCCTCCAGGCAGGAAACCAGCTCTTGCTGTTCGAGCAGGTCGGCGCGCTCGCCCAATATGGTGGCGGTGAGATGCCCGCGCATGCCGCGCGCAAAAGCCAGCAGTTCGGCGTGGCTGCCGACTTCGACCACCACGGTCGCCGGGCCGAACATTTCGTCTTCCAGCGGGGTGGACGGGTCCGTCAACAAGGATGGATCGCCCTGGAACAGGTACGGCGCGGCCTGCTGCGGACCCGCCTCGGCGGTGACCAGCACGCGGACGCCATCGAGCTCGCTCATCCGCCGGGTGGCGGCCTGGTAGTTCGCCAGCACAGCCGCGTTGAGCATGACCTGCGGCGCATGTGCGGCAAACGCTGTGCGCAGGCGCTCGAGGAACTGGGTGAATTGCGGCGAACGCACGCCGATCACGATGCCCGGATTGGTACACAGTTGACCGCACCCCATGTTGACCGAGGCCGCCAGCTCGGTAGCGATCGACGCCCCGCGTTGCTCGAGCACTTGCGGCAAAATGAAAATCGGATTGACGCTGGACATCTCGGCAAACACCGGAATCGGCTCGGGACGTGCGGCGGCCAGGTCGCACAAAGCGCGCCCGCCCTTGAGCGAACCGGTGAACCCCACCGCCTTGATGCCGCGCGCCTGAACCAGCTGCTTGCCGACGCGGTCGCCGTAGATCATGTTGAACACGCCAGCCGGCATGGCGCAGCGCTTGACCGCGCGTTCGATCGCATCGGCGACGATTTCGGACGTCACCAGGTGGCCGGTGTGCGCCTTGACCACCACCGGGCAGCCGGCCGCAAGGGCGGAGGCGGTATCGCCGCCGGCGACCGAAAACGCCAGCGGGAAGTTGCTGGCGCCGAACACCGCCACGGGGCCGATGCCGATCTTGTACTGGCGCACGTCCGGACGCGGCATCGGCTGGCGCTCGGGCAAGGCGAGATCGATGCGGGCACCGTAAAAATCGCCGCGCCGCAACACCTTGCCGAACAGCCGCAGCTGGTTGCTGGTGCGAGCGCGTTCGCCCAGCAGCCGCGCGGCCGGCAATCCGGTCTCGCGCATCGTATCGGCGAGGAAGTCTTCGCCAAGCGCCTCCAGCTCTTCGGCGATGGTATCGAGAAAATCAGCGCGGGTGGCCGCCGGCAACTGGCGGTATTCAGCAAAAGCCGCCTCGGCGGCGGCGACCGCGGCGTCGATCTCGGCCTCGGTGGCCTCTAAAAAAGGCAGCGGATGGGCCTCGCCTGTCGCCGCTGACACACTGCGCTGCGTGATCGAGCCCTGGCCGCTGCGACGGCCGCCGATGTAATTGTGTCCGAGTATGGAAATTGCCATGTTATCAATCCTTAGCTATGTGAATGGGGCCCGGCGCCAGGCCGAACCGCTTGAATGTGTCTGGGGTCTAGTCTGCCCGCGCCAGTTCGCCCGTGAGCTGGGGCACCACTTCGAACAAGTCGCCGACGATGCCGTAGTCAGCCACCGCGAAGATCGGCGCTTCCGGATCCTTGTTGATTGCGACGATCACCTTCGAGTCCTTCATCCCGGCCAGGTGCTGGATCGCACCCGAAATGCCGACCGCGATGTACAGCCGCGGCGCGACGATCTTGCCGGTCTGGCCTATTTGCCAGTCGTTCGGCGCGTAGCCGGCATCGACCGCGGCGCGCGAGGCGCCGATGGCGGCGCCGAGTTGGTCGGCCAATGGCTCGAGCATCTTGAAATTGTCGGCCGAACCGATGCCGCGGCCGCCGGCAACGATCACACCGGCAGCGGTCAGTTCCGGTCGATCCGATGCCGCCAGCTCGCGCGAAACAAAGGCGCTGTTGCCGCTGCCGGCCACCGCAAGCGCTGGCTCCACCGCCGCGCCTTCGCCGCCGGCAGCCGCGGCGAAGGCGGTGGTGCGCACTGTGATGACCTTGACCGGATCGGCCGATTGCACGGTGGCGATCGCATTGCCGGCGTAGATCGGGCGCTCGAACGTATCGGGCGTCGCCACCCTGGTGATTTCGGATATCTGCGCAACGTCCAGCGTGGCGGCCACGCGCGGTGCGATATTTTTTCCGTATGCGGTAGCCGGCGCCAGGATGTGGGTGTAGCCGCCGGCCAGCGCCAGGACCTGCGCGGCGACGTTTTCCGCCAGACCATCGGCAAATTGCGGGGCATCGGCCACCAGTACCCGGGACACACCGGCAATCGCGGCAGCGGCGGCGGCGGCAGCGCCGCATTGATGGCCGGCGACCAGGACGTGAACTTCGTCCGCGCAGGCCAGGGCGGCGGTGACGGTGTTCAGAGAGCTTGCTTTCAACGAAATATTGTCGTGTTCGGCAATGACGAGTGCAGCCATGATGTTTTCCTGTTGAGGTGGGGAGCGGTCAAATGATCTTCGCTTCGTCGCGCAGCCTGGCGACCAGTGCCGCCGCGTCGGCGACCTTGATACCGGCGCCACGGCTTGCCGGCTCGGCGACCTTCAAGGTTTGCAGGCGCGGCGTCACATCGACAGCGAGATCGGCCGGGCGCACCACGACGAGCGGCTTCTTTTTTGCCTTCATGATGTTGGGCAAGGTCACGTAACGCGGTTCGTTCAGGCGCAGGTCGGTACTGACCAGGGCCGGCAAGGTCAGCGACAGGGTTTCGCGCCCGCCGTCGACCTCCCGCGTCACCAGCGCCTTGCCGCCTTCGACCACCAGCCTGGACGCAAAAGTCGCCTGCGGCCAGCCCAGCAGCGCCGCCAGCATCTGGCCGGTCTGGTTGCAGTCGTCGTCGATCGCCTGCTTGCCGAGCACGATCAACTGCGCCTGTTCGCGCTGCGCCAGTTCCTTCAACAGCTTGGCAACGGCCAGCGGCTGCAGCTCGGCATCGGTTTCCACCAGGATGGCGCGGTCGGCGCCGATCGCCAGCGCGGTGCGCAGGGTCTCCTGGCACTGCGCCACGCCGCACGAGACGGCAATCACTTCGCTTGCCGTGCCCGCCTCCTTCAGGCGCACCGCTTCTTCGACGGCGATTTCATCGAACGGATTCATCGACATCTTGACGTTGGCGATATCGACGCCCGAGCCGTCGGGCTTGACCCTTACCTTGACGTTGTAGTCGACCACCCGTTTCACCGGAACCATGACGCGCATATCTCTCCTTTTTTATCGATTGAGTTCAGCTACTTCAACGGCCACGCGGGGCTGCCGGCGTGCGCCCCCTGCCGCGCGGCGTGCCGCCAGCCAGGCCGACAACTCGCCGACGATCCCGCGGCGAAATGCCAGCACGCAGACGATGAAGATGAAGCCGGTTGCAATGGTGGCCGACTCGCCCAGGGTGCGGAACCACTCGACGCCGCTCACCAGCGCCAGCCAGTTGCCGATGTCGCCCAGCTTGTTTTCGACCGTGATGATGACGATGGCGCCGACCACCGGACCGACAATGGTGCCGAGGCCGCCGACCAGCGTCATCAGGACCACCGTTCCCGACATCGCCCAATGCACGTCGATC
>JAQGNM010000067.1 GCA_028291845.1 Massilia sp.
TTAATGCTGTCCATGGTGGCCATGGCCAGGCCGGCGCCGTAGACCAGGCAGCCGATGTTGCCGACGAGCGAAATGTAGGCGAGGTCGAATAACGACGCTTCGATTTCAGACGGATCTTCTTCGTCCAGGTCGCGGTAGGCGACGATTTCAGGGTGGCGGTACAGGGCGTTCGAATCGAAATTGAATTTCGCATCAAGGGCGATGACTTTACCTTCGCCGGTCAGGATCAGCGGGTTGATTTCGGCCAGCGAAGCGTCGGTTTCCCAGTACGCCTTGTACAGGCCTTTCAACTGGACGCGGGCGTCGGCGATCGATGCGGCAGGCACGCCGATCTTGGTCGAGATGTCGTCCGCTTCGGCGTCCGTCAGGCCGACCGACGGGTCGATGGCGACGGTGTGAATTTTCTCGGGATTGCTGTGAGCGACTTCTTCGATGTCCATGCCGCCTTCGCTCGAGGCCATCAGCACGACGCGTTGCGAAACGCGGTCGGTGACCATCGACACATACAGTTCTTTCTTGATGTCGGCGCCTTCTTCAACCAGCAGGCGACGCACTTTCTGGCCTTCAGGGCTGGTCTGATGCGTGACCAGTTGCATGCCCATGATCTGCTCGGCATATTCCTTGACCTGTTCGAGCGACTTGGCGACCTTGACGCCGCCGCCTTTACCGCGGCCGCCGGCGTGGATCTGTGCCTTGACGACCCAGACTTTGCCGCCCAGGGTTTCCGCGGCTTTGACAGCCTCTTCCACGGTCATGCACGGAATACCGCGCGGTACCGTCACTCCGAATTGCCGGAGGATTTCCTTGCCTTGATACTCATGGATCTTCATGCTGGCTTCCCTTCTTCTGAAACTGATGTGGTGAAATAAGTTGAACTAAGTTATATAAAATAAACTGTTCATGCGGCGATTGGCGCCTGACGACGGCGCTATGAGACGACCGGCTTGATGTACCAGCGCGGGTAATACCGGGCGACGGCCGGGCCGTCGACGCGCAATGCATGGCAGCGATCGAGCTGAAACGGACGTTCCGTCGATGCATCCTCGCCGTCACCGTCGCGCGTCTTGATGACGTCGTTGGCGTAGGCCTGCACCGCGGCCGTCGGCAATATCTGCGCCAGCTCGGTCAAATGGGTGCACCCCAGCACGCCGGACAGGCGGTCTTTCAGGCGCAACCGGAAATGGTTCATCAGCGACAGCCCGATCAGGCTCTTGTAAGCCGGAGCGATGGTGTCGCAGTAGCCCGGATAGGGCATGTTATCGGAGGCCGCCTCGGCGTCGACGATGGTGAAGCTGCGGTCGATGGTGATACGCAGTTTCAGGTCGTGCACAGGCGTGCCTGCTTCGCGCAGACCGGAGGCGAGGCGAATGTCGCGGGTTTTAACATCCGTGATGCGAGCATCCAGATCCCATAGCCCATCCTCGCGAGCAAACGCGTCAACGTGAATCGCGCGGGTATGCCGTAATGCGCGTGGTACGGGAGGAGACAGGGGCATAAAGACCAGTGCCGGCGTAGCGGCAATAATGGGTGATGCAGCCATGTGCTGATGCACGCCACCCCAGCTTCTGTGGTGGCAACCGCTCTTGCGGCGCTGCTAAAACCGAGCGAGTTTAACACACAAAAGATTTCACCCAAAAGTACAACCCTACTCTTGGGTTAATCACCCAAAAGTACAACCCTACTCTTGGGTCAATCACCCAAAAGTACAACCCTACTTTTGGGTGGACTGATCAGAGAGGCCGAGGCTAACCCAGCTTAGAAGCGCAAAGCCAGTCAGGCAAAAATGACCGGCAGAGCCGGATCATTTTATTAGGGGACGCAAACCCGAGTCTGATCTGAGTTCGCCTCGTAGATGGTATGTACCATTTGCGGGCAGCAAAACATGATCGGACGCAGCGAGGCCGCTTTGGGTAAGCCTAGCGTTCGCATCAAACGGCGATTGGCGCCTCACGCTTTTTGACTGGCGCGTCGCCGCGGCGGCGGGCGGCGCCGGCGACGGCTTCGTCGAACTGGAACGAATGGGCGTCGTGCAGTTTCCATGCGCCTTCGCCGAGCAGGTGCAGGACGTGGGTGTGATGGCGTAATACCGCGGGGCGGTGGGCGATGCTGATGAGCGTGGCGCCGCTTTCGCGCAGGCGGGCGTACAGGGCCGATTCGTTGGCGCTGTCGAGGGCGCTGGTTGCCTCGTCGAGGATGACCAGGCGGGGCGAATGCACCAGGACGCGGGCGAATGCCATGCGCTGCTGTTCGCCGACAGACAGCAATTTTTCCCAGTCATGCACGGCTGACAAGCCGCCAACGCGCTCGGCCAGCTCCGGCATTTGCACCTGATGCAGAATGTCCAGCAACTGTTCGTCAGTGAGACCCGACTGCGCACTCGGATAGATCAGCTGGCTGCGCAACGATCCCAGTTGCAGATAGGGCTGTTGCGGGAGGAAAAAGAAATCCTCCAGCGGCGGATGGTGGATGCGGCCGCTGCCTTCCTGCCACAGACCGCCGATTGCCCGCAACAGCGAGCTTTTGCCGCAACCGCTGTCGCCGGTGATCAGCAGGGCGTCGCCGGGCCGCAGTTCGAGGCTGAGTTCCTTGATCAGCACCCGCTCGGAGCGCGGCGGCCTCAGGGTAAGCGATTCGAGCGACAGATGCGCTCCCGGATGCAATTCGATGCGCGCGGGCGGCACAGCGTCACCCTTGCCGGGATCGCCGTCGGGCATCACCAGGTCCGACAAGGCCTGCAGACGGCCGACCCCTGCGACGAAGCGGCTCAGGCTCTCGAAGTTATCGACAATCACGCCGACAGCGCCGAGCACGGCAGTAAATGCGCCTGCCGCCTGCATTGCGCGCCCGACCTCCAGTTCGCCCGACAACACTTGCTGGGCGAGGATCGATGCCGGCAGCACCAGGGTGAGCTGGCTAAAGGTTCGCTGGTACAAATTGAGCGAGCGCTGCTTCCTGATCAGCTTGTCGTAGTTCTGGATCGCCTTGTTCAGCTTGTTGTCGATGTGCGCACGTTCCTGGGCCTCGCCCCGGTAAAACGCGATCGATTCGGCATTCTCGCGCACGCGCATCAGGCTGAAGCGAAAATCCGCCTCACGCCGCAACTGCCAGAAATTCAGGTGAATCAGGGGATTGCCGAACGCATACAGCGCGACGCCGGTACCGGCGAGCGCATACACGACGAGAACGGCTACCAGCACATGGGAGATCGACCACAGTACGGCGCTGAACGCCACCAGCTGCATGGCCGAGCCGAGGAAAATGAGTAGGAAGTTGATCGACCTTCCCGTAAAGGTATTGATGTCTTCGCTGATGCGCTGGTCCGGGTTGTCCACCTCGCTGTTGGCGCCCAGCGCATAGTAGGTGCGTCCCTTGAGATAGCCGTCCAGGAAGCGGCCGGTGAGCCAGCGCCGCCAGTGATTGGCGAACAGGTCGCGCATATAGTAGTAAAAAGCGTAGCTCGGTACCGCAAAAGCGAGCACCAGCAGGCACGCCCTGACGGTGGACCAGAAGCGGTCGGCGTCTTTTGCCGCCAGGGCGGAGGTCATTTCGCCGGCTTGGTCGTTCAGCATGACGGCGAACTTGGTTTCGAACAGCATCAAGACGATCAGCAACCCCAGCAACATCCAGGCGCGTTTTTTCTGATCGCCGAGCCAGTACGGCTTGGCGACGCTGATGAATTGTTTCCAAGCAGCTAGCGACAGGAATGCGGTGCGGCGTTTCTTCGGTGGCGGTGGCGCATCGTCGAATTCCGCGTTGGTGGGTTTGGTTGTCGTAGTCATCGTGGAATTGTGCGGGGCTATATTTACCCAGCATGAGGCCGAACACGATTTTTTACGGTGCGGAAACATACATAGCGGTGAAGTTTCGCGGCGATCGAGGCCGTTCCGGCAGTTAGAAAAATCAGTCCGGCGCTTCCACCGTGTAGCCTCGGGCTTTCAATTCCGTCATCACATAGTCGCTGCGCAGCACGTTGCTCAGCTTGAGCATGGCAAAACTGGTGGGGTAGGTGGCAAGCACGTGCTCGGCCGCTTCGAGCCACAGCTTGCGGACCCGTTTTTCCGCTGCCTCCAGCCCCATGCCGTCGCGCAGGGCGGCGCTGCTTGCCATCGCCGTCTGGCAGGCCGCTTCGCGGTCGACAAAGCTCAACTTGCGGATTTCGGACAGATCGCCCGTGGCCCAGGCATTGGCGCGTGCGCGCATCACCGCGATATCGGTTTCGAGGCGCTCGATGGTGACCTTGAAGCATTCGGTATCGTCGATCGATCCCTGCTTGAACTCCCTGAGCGTCTTGCCGGGGTCGGGAACATCGAGCTGGACGTGGGAAGCGATGGCCTTGACCTTGTTCGCGGCCAGCAGCGCCTCGATCGCTTTCGAGACCTCATCGCCGCTGGCCAGGCCGGCATGCTTGAGGCCGGCGCGGTAGAGCGTTTCGGCGGCGAACACTGGGCGTTCGCTTTCAGCATCGTCGGCGACGCCGTATTTTGCCTTGAGCACGCGCCAGCGCGCGTAGACCTCGGGCGACACGACGTCGCGCAGCAAGGCGCCGCCCGGGTTTTTCCGCATGCCGGCCACATGGGGCAGCATCTTCAAGCCGCCCCACAGGCCGACGCTCGCGCCCAGCGTTGGCGGCGACAGGTAGCGCTGCGAGCGCGCAATGATGGCTTCGACCTGCTGCGAACGCCACTGCATCTTGACCGGCAACGGAGAGTATGTGGCGAACACCCACAGCACATGATCTCCCTTGGAAATCTTCCACATGCCGGGTCCGGGACGCTGGCCGACGACGAGCACCGTCTCCTGTATCTGCACCACGGGCGGTGTTTCCGCCGTTTGTGCCGTCTGTACCGTTTGTGGCGTTTCTGCCGTTTCTGCCGTTTGCGCCAATGCCGGCGCGCACAGCAGCACGCCCAGGGCGATACAGGTATGACGAAGCATTATGCCGTCTCCTCGCAGGTGATGAAGCATCATACGGCAGGCCTGGGCGGCACCACATTCTTTTCGTGATGCCGCTCGCCCACCCAAAAACAAGGGTTTAATTTTGGATGCTTAGCGCGCAAGGGCGGCAGGGCGACGCCGGCATGGCGGCCCGCCGATGCGGGTGCTCTTATAAAAAAGCATGGCGAAGCCACCGGTGAGGTGCGAGCGCACCCTGCCCGGAGCGCCCGCAGCGACCGCGCCATGCAAAACCGATGTGAAATACTGCTGAACTGATGAAATACCGGACTACTGACCTGCCGACCTGCTCGACTGCTGCACGAAGTCCTCATGCGTGGATGTTGCAGTAGGCGCGCGGGACGCGGCGCCTTGCTCTGTGAACTGCTTCACCGGACATACTTTAATTATTACAAATGAAACAACTTCTCAAGGACCTGCTGCCGGCACCGCTGCAGCCTCCACCGCGCGCAATCTAAAACCCGGCATCCTCGTCATCGAGCCCCTTGATCGCATGCCGCACCGCCGCCTGCGAAAAACCCCGCTGCAGCAGAAACCGCATCTGCTTGGCGCGGCCGGCGGCGTCGCTTGCCACTTCACCGAATTTGCGGCGCCACACTTCGGCTGCCCTGGCCGCTTCGGTATCGGCCAATCCGCTCTTGAGTTCTTTCAAAGCATCTCCGCTGACACCGTGCTGCTGCAACTCGGCGACAATGCGGCTGTTGCCGTAGCGCGCCCCGCGCCGGTTGATCAGCGACTCGGAAAAACGCTCCGTCGACAGCCAGTTGTTTTTCTCAAGGAAGTCGAGCAGCGCCTCAAGGTCGTCGCCCTCTTCCGCATATCTGGCCAGCTTGCGCCCCAGCTCTATCCGGCTGTGTTCGCGCATCGACAGGTACCGTAGCGCCCGTCCCTTCAAACTCAATTGCGGCGTTCGCATCACGACCTCGACCGACGTGACGATCCGTTCGCGCCGTCCGGCCACAGCATTGCTGCGAGCGGACCGCGTGAAACAGACAATTCGACTGCGCTACCGGCAGAGCCGGTCATCAGCCGCACCGCCGGCCGCCTTACTCGGCAACCGCCTTGGCTTTGGCTGGTTTGGCTGCCTGCTCTTCACCGGCGGCCGCAGGAGCGGCAGCGGCGATGAAACCTGGCGTACCCGGCAAGGCTGGCGGCAACTCGCGCACGCCAAGCGCCGCGCGCACCTTGTTTTCAATTTCACGCGCCAGGGCGGGACGCTCAACCAGGAACAGGCGGGCATTGTCCTTGCCCTGGCCGATACGCTCGCCGTTGTAGCTGTACCAGGAACCGGCCTTTTCGACGATCTTGTTGTCGGCGCCCAGGTCGAGGATTTCGCCCTCGCGCGAGGTACCGGCGCCGTACAAAATATCGAAGTGCGCTTCGCGGAATGGCGGCGCGATCTTGTTCTTGACCACTTTGACCTTGGTCTCGTTACCGATCACCTCGTCGCCCGATTTGATCGAACCGGTACGGCGGATGTCCAGGCGCACGGAAGCGTAGAACTTGAGCGCGTTACCACCGGTGGTGGTTTCCGGGCTGCCGAACATGACGCCGATCTTCATGCGGATCTGGTTGATGAAAATGACCAGGGTGTTGGTGCGGTTGATCGAACCGGTCAGCTTGCGCAGTGCTTGCGACATCAAACGTGCCTGCAGGCCCGGCAGCGAGTCGCCCATGTCGCCTTCGATTTCGGCGCGCGGCGTCAAGGCCGCCACGGAGTCGATGACCACCAGGTCGACCGAACCGGAACGCACCAGGGCGTCGCAGATTTCCAGCGCCTGCTCACCGGTGTCAGGCTGCGAGATGAGCAGTTCGGACAGGTTGATGCCCAGCTTTTGGGCGTAGCCGACGTCGAGCGCGTGCTCGGCATCGATGAAGGCGCAGGTGCCGCCCAGCTTTTGCATTTGGGCAATGGTCTGCAAGGTCAGCGTGGTTTTGCCGGACGATTCCGGTCCGTAGATTTCCACGATACGCCCGCGCGGCAAGCCGCCCACGCCGAGAGCGATGTCCAGGCCCAGCGAGCCGGTGGACACGGTTTGCACTTCTTCGATCGGCACGCTGCCGTCCATTTTCATGACGGAACCCTTGCCGAACTGCTTTTCGATCTGGGCCAGGGCAGCGGCCAACGCCTTGGTTTTTTCCGCGGCGTTCAAATTGGTTTTCTTGTCGTCCATGATGTTCTTTCGTCTTGGTCAGGCCGGGCAGGGCCAAAGGAGATTCACAGTCAGTACTGTACAGGCATACAGTAGTTTGTGCAAGCACTGTTTATCGGGTGTGTGGAGGGGAAAGTGCGAATTGAAAAGGCAACGGCAGCAAAAGCTCGCCTTCCGCGGACAAATGAAACACAATGCATATCACTATGGTCACTCTGTAATCAAAGGTTCCGCCATGCGCATTCTACTTGCCGAAGATGATAGCGTACTTGCCGATGGACTGACGCGCTCCTTGCGCCAGTCCGGCTATGCGATCGACTGCGTCAAGAACGGTCCCGACGCCGACACCGCCCTGTCGACCCAGGAGTTCGACCTGTTGATTCTCGACCTCGGCTTGCCGAAGATGTCGGGCCTGGAAGTGCTGCGCCGCCTGCGTGCGCGCGCCTCGCTGTTGCCGGTGCTGATCCTTACCGCGGCCGACTCGATCGAACAGCGCGTCAACGGGCTCGACCTGGGCGCCGACGATTACATGGCCAAGCCGTTCGCCCTGTCCGAGCTGGAGGCGCGGGTGCGCGCATTGACGCGCCGCGGCGCCGGCGGCGGCCCCACGGTGATCCGCCACGGCCCGCTGGTGTACGACCAGGTCGGCCGCAGCGCCTATATCAACGAGCAGATGCTCGATCTGTCGGCGCGCGAGCTGGGGCTGCTGGAAATCCTGCTGGCGCGTAGCGGCCGGCTGGTCTCGAAAGAGCAACTGGTCGACCATTTGTGCGAGTGGGGCGAAGAAGTGTCGAACAACGCCATCGAGGTCTACGTGCACCGCCTGCGCAAGAAGCTCGAAGTGGGCGGGGTGCGCATCGCCACCGTGCGCGGCCTCGGCTACTGCCTGGAAAAGGCCGCGCACGCTGGCGACGCATCTGCCAACCCAGCGGCCAACGCCGCCGCCAACGCAGCCGCCGACGCCGCCGTCCTCGCCGCCAAGTGAACCAGCGCGACGCCGCTCCTGCCGCCGCGCCGCCCGCCGGCGGCGCCTATCAAGCGCTCGATGCGGCGCAGGCCGAGGACGAAAGCATCCAGCACTCGCTGTTCGGCGAAATCCTCGACTGGATGCTGGCGCCGCTGCTGCTGCTGTGGCCGATGAGTATCGCCATTACTTACCTGGTGGCGAAGTCGATCGCCAATCAACCGTTCGATCACGCGCTGGAAGACGCGGTGACGGTGGTGGCCCAGCAGTTGCGCGAGGTCGACGGCCGGGTGGTGTCGCAGCTGGCCGGCAGCGCCCGCGAGATTTTGCGCGCCGACGAGGTCGATCACGTCTACTTCCAGGTGCTCGGGCCGCGCGGCGAAATGGTCGACGGCGATCGCGATCTGCCGCTGCCGACCGACGACGAGCGCGAAAAACTGCGCGGCGCGGCGGTCGGTTTTCGCAACGCCAGCATGCAGGGCACGCCGGTGCGGGTCGCTTACACCTACGTCGACCTGCCCGCGCCGACAGCCGCCGACGGCGCCCCAGCGGGGACGAACACCAACACCCGCTACGCCCTGGTGCAGGTGGCCGAAACGCTCGACAAGCGCGCCGGCCTCGCCAACGAAATCATCAAGGGCGTGATTCTGCCGCAGTTCATCATCCTGCCGATCGTGCTGGCGCTGGTGTGGTTCGCGCTGGCGCGCGGCTTGTCGCCGCTGGCCCAGCTGCAGGAACGGATCCGCGCGCGCCGTCCCGACGATCTCTCTCCCATCGATTCGCGCCAGGTGCCGGAAGAGATTTCTCCGCTGGTGGGATCGCTCAACGACATGCTGGGACGCCTGGCGCAAACCATCGACATGCAAAAGCGCTTTATCGCCGATGCCGCCCACCAGATGAAAACCCCGCTGGCCGGCATGCGCATGCAGTCCGAACTGGCGCTGCGCCAGGTCGACCCGGGCGAAATCCACCGCTCGCTCGAGCAGTTGGCCAAGAGTTCGGAGTCGGCCACCCGGCTGGTCAACCAGCTGCTGGCGCTGGCGCGCGCGGAAAACCAGCCGCACGCCGGCGCGCCGCTGGCCGAAACCGACCTGGTGGTGCTGGCCAGGGACACCGTGCGCGACTGGGTGCAAGCTTCGTTCGCCTACGAAATCGATCTCGGATTCGAGCCGCCCGCCCAGCCCGACGCCAGGGTCGTCATCGGCGCCAATGCGCTGATGCTGCGCGAGCTGCTGTCGAACTTGATCGATAACGCACTGCGCTACACGCCGCCGGGCGGCAGCGTGACGGTGCGGGTGCTGGGCGGCGGCGCCGCGCCGGCCGTGCTGGAAGTAGAAGACACCGGGCCCGGTATCGCCCTGGCCGAGCGGGCGCGCGTGTTCGAGCGCTTTTACCGCATCCTCGGCAGCAGCGCCACCGGCAGCGGGCTGGGCCTGGCCATCGTGCGCGAGATCGCCCAGCAGCACGGCGCCGAAGTCGAGATTTTCAATAATCCCCACAGCCCCTTGCGCAGGAATCCGGGCAGCCTGTTCCGCGTCAGCTTCCCGCCACCCGTATTCGACGATCACGATGCCACCTGATTTTTCTCCTGCTCCACCGCCGTTGCCGACGCCGCAGCCGGTCGCTGCGGCCGCCGATTTCGACGATGCCGGCGCCACCGCCCAGCGCCAGCTGGTGCTGGCCGCCGCCAGGGCGCGCCACTGGCAGCGCTGCACGCGCCTGACATCGCTGCTGCTGCTGGCCTGGCTGGCCACCACCTTTTGCAGCGCGTTTTTTGCCCGCGAGCTGGCCGGCCTGACGGTGTTCGGCTGGCCGCTGTCGTTTTATCTGGCGGCCCAGGGCGCGGCCCTGATCTACCTGGCCATTCTCGCCGTGTACGCGCTGGCGATGGGGCGCTACGACCGCGATTTTCGGCAGCGCGACGACCATCCCGGCGGGACTGTATGAGCGACGCCGCCAAGCGCGCCCCGGACGCCATCAGGCGGCGCTTCCGCCGCCTGTCGAAAGATTATTTGTACTTTACCGTCTGCTTCGCCGCCTTCCTGCTGGTGCTGACGGTGCTGGAAATCGAGGGCATGCCGCGCGCCTGGATCGGCTACCTGTTCATGTTCGCCACCATCGCCCTGTACGCCACCATCGGGGTGCTCAGCCGCACTTCGAACGTCGCCGAATACTATGTGGCGGGACGCCGCGTGCCGGCTATGTTCAACGGCATGGCCACCGCCGCCGACTGGATCTCGGCGGCCAGTTTCATCAGCCTGGCGGGCGGCCTGTATCTGCGCGGCTTCGACGGCCTGGCTTACATCATGGGCTGGACCGGCGGCTACTGCCTGGTGGCGCTGCTGATCGCACCGTATTTGCGCAAGTTCGCCCAGTACACAATCCCCGACTTCCTGGCGGCGCGCTATAGCGGCGGCGGCATGGACAAGGGCGGGCGCGGCGCCGCCGTGCGCCTGGTCGCCGTCGGCGCCACCATCATCGTTTCGTTCACCTACGTGGTGGCGCAGATCTATGCGGTCGGGCTGATCGCCTCGCGGTTTACCGGAGTCGATTTTTCGGTCGGGATTTTCCTCGGCCTGGCCAGCATCCTGGTGTGCTCCTTCCTGGGCGGCATGCGCGCCATCACCTGGACCCAGGTGGCCCAGTACATCATCATCCTGGTGGCGTTCTTGATCCCCTCCATGTGGCTGTCGGTCAAACACGCCGACAATCCGATCCCGCAGGTGGCCTATGGCGCCGTGCTGTCGAAACTGACGCAGCGCGAAATCGCCCTCGAATCCGATCCGAAGGAACTCGAAGTGCGCGCCATTTTCCAGCGCCGCGCCGACGACTACGCCGCCAGGCTGAAAGCGCTGCCGGCATCGTGGGACGCCGGCAAGCAGGAACTGCACCGCAAACTCGACGCCGTGCGCCGCCACAACGGCAGCCTGACCGAATGGCGCGCCGCCGAACGGCAGCTGATGGCCTATCCGAAAACCGCCGAGGAGGCGGCCCGGAGCTGGAGCGATCTGCAGGCCGCCAACCAGGCGCGCGCGCAGGCGCCGGAACGCCACACCACGCCTTTCCCCGGCGCCGACGCCGCGCAAAGCGACGAGAGGCGCAACAATTTTCTCGCCCTGGTGGTGTGCCTGATGCTGGGCACCGCCGCCCTGCCGCACATCCTGATGCGCTCCTACACCACGCCGAGCGTGCAGGAGACCCGCGTCTCGGTGTTCTGGACCCTGTTCTTCATCCTGCTGGTGTACCTGACGATTCCCGCGCTGGCGGTGCTGGTGAAATACGACGTCTACGCCTACCTGGTCGGCCTCGATTACGCCCACCTGCCCACCTGGATTTCGTATTGGGCCAATGTCGACAAGGTCAATCCATTGATCACCATCGCCGACGTCAACCGCGACGGCATCGTCCAGCTGGCGGAAATCGCCATCGACGGCGATGTGCTGGTGCTGGCCACGCCGGAAATCGGCGGCCTGCCCTACGTGATTTCCGGCCTGGTGGCCGCCGGCGGCCTCGCGGCGGCGTTGTCGACCGCCGACGGCCTGCTGCTGGCGATCTCCAATGCGCTCTCGCACGATGTTTATTACAAGGTGGTCGATCCGCAGGCGTCGACCCAGAAGCGGGTGACGATTTCAAAGCTGCTGCTGCTGGCGGTGGCGTTCATCGCCGCCTATGCCGCCTCGCAAAAGCCGGCCGACATTTTATCGCTGGTCGGCGCCGCCTTCTCGCTGGCCGGTTCGGCACTGTTCCCGGCGCTGGTGATGGGGGTGTTCTGGAAACGCGCCAACCACGCCGGCGCGCTGGCCGGCATGCTCGGCGGTTTTACGGTGTGCCTGTACTACATGTTGCACACCAATCCGATTTTGGGCGGCAGCACGGCAGCCCAGTGGTTTCATATCGCCCCGATCTCCGCCGGGGTGTTCGGCGTGCCGGCCGGCCTGGCCATCCTGGTGGCGGTCAGCCTGTGCACACCGGCGCCGGATGCGGCCAGCAATGGCTTTGTCGAGCATATTCGCGCACCGGAGTAACAACGTCGGCCGAACGTTGACATAAGCGCCGCGCCGCCACCGGCAGCGGCGGCAGTTTGCGCAATCGCTGTACGGCGGCATTTTCGACTGCTATTCTGCCAAGCTTGACTTTGTATCAAAATCGCCATCGGAGCCCTCATGCGACTTTGCCGCCGTCTTGCCCTGCCCCTGTTTGCCTGTCTCGCCTTGCTCGCCATTCCCCCCGCCAGCCAGGCCGCGCCGGCCGCGCCGCCGCCGGCGGTCGAAGCGTTCTTCGACAACCCGACTTTCTCGGGCGCCGAACTGTCGCCCGACGCCAGGCACCTGGCGGTCCGCACCAGCCAGCCGGGCGGGCGCGACCTGCTGGCCGTGGTCGACCTGGCCACGATGGCGATCAAGGTGGTCGGCAACTTCGGCGATGCCGACGTCGGCGCCTTCTACTGGGTCAACAACGATCGCTTGGTGTTCACCTCGGCCGACAAGCAGCTCGGCGCCGCCGACATCGACTTTGCGCCGGGGCTGTATGCGGTCAACCGCGACGGCAGCGCCTTTCGCCAGTTGGCCGAACGCCGCGGCAGTTTTGTGCGCACCCCGTCCATGCGTGATCTGCTGCCCTGGAACACCTACATGATGCGCCAGCGCGGCGCCCAGGCGGGCGACTCGATCTACGTGGTCAATCCGCACTTTCGCGGCAACGAACTGCTCGACGTCGACCTGCTGCGCTTAAATACCGTGACCGGCCGCAGCAGCCCGGTCAAACGGCCGCGCAATGCGCGCGGCTACCTGCTCGATAACACCGGCGAACCGCGCATCGCCACCGCCGTCGAGGATGGCGACGAACAGGTCTGGTACCGCGATCCGCAGAGCGACGCATGGCGCAAACTCGCGCAATTTCCCCGCTATGCCGGCAGCGGCGGGTTCCGGCCGGCCGCCTTCGGCCCGGACGGCACCCTGTATGTTGAAGCGCGCATGAGTGCCGACAAGAGCGCCCTGTACCGTTATGACTTCGCCAGCAATGCGGTCGAACCGAAGCCGCTGTTGCGGGTGGCCGGTTACGACTTCGACGGCGCCGTGCTGACCTCCGCCGACAAGCTGCTCGGCGTGCGCGTCAAAACCGACGCCAGCACCACCGAATGGTTCGACCCGGCCATGAAGGCGCTGCAGGCGCGCATCGACGCCAGGCTGCCCAATACCGTCAACCTGATTTCGGTGGCGCCGCGCGCGCAGACGCCATGGGTGCTGGTGCAGTCGCATTCCGATGTGCAGCCGCGCGTGACGCTGCTGTTCAACAGCGCCACCGACACTTTCAACAAGGTCGGCGACAGCCACGGCAAGATCGACCCCGCGCGCATGGGGCGCCAGGACCTGGTGCACTACAAGGCGCGCGATGGCCGCATGATTCCTGCCTGGCTGACCCTGCCCAAGGAAGCGGGCGACAGCGGCACCGGCAACCATGCCGGCAAAAACCTGCCGATGGTGGTGCTGGTGCACGGCGGACCGTACACCCGCGGCGCCAGCTGGGGCTGGGACGCCGAGGTGCAGTTCCTGGCCTCGCGCGGCTACGCCGTGCTGCAACCGGAATTTCGCGGCAGCACGGGGTTCGGCTTCGACCATTTTCGGGCTGGCTGGAAGCAGTGGGGGCTGGCCATGCAGAACGATATCGCCGACGGCACCCGCTGGGCCATCGCCGGCGGCGTCGCCGATCCCAAACGCATCTGCATCGCCGGCGCCAGCTATGGCGGCTACGCCACCCTGATGGGGCTGGTGAACGATCCCGACCTGTACCGCTGCGGCGTCGACTGGGTCGGCGTCACCGACATCGACCTGCTGTTCACGGGCCACTGGAGTTTCACCTCGGACCTGAGCGATTCGTATAAACAGTATGGCATGCCGGTACTGATCGGCGACCCGAAAGCCGATCACGCCCAGTTCAAGGCCACCTCGCCCCTGGCGCAGGCGGCGCGCATCACCCAGCCGTTGCTGCTCGCCTACGGCGGCGCCGACCGCCGCGTGCCGGTGTACCATGGTAAAAAATTCTACGCCGCGGTCAAGGCCACCAACCCCGACGTCGAGTACGTACAGTATGACGAGGAAGGCCACGGCTGGGCCCTACCGAAGAACCGCTTTGATTTCTGGCGCCGGGTCGAGCGCTTTCTCGATAAAAATATCGGCGCGCAGCGCGCACAGTAGTACCCTGATGGCTGACCAACCCGCGGGAGACCAGCATGGCATCCGGAAGCATTCTCGTTGCACAAGGAGGCGGCCCGACCGCCGTCATCAACCAGTCGCTGGTGGGCGTGGTGCTGGCGGCGCGCCAGGCCGGCGCCAGCCGCATCTACGGCGCCCTGCACGGCGTGCGCGGCATCGTCGATGAAAACCTGGTCGACCTGGGCCAGGTAAGCGCCGCCGACCTGGAACTGGTGGCGGCGACGCCGTCGTCGGCGCTCGGCTCCACCCGCGACAAGCCGGACGTCGCCTATTGCCAAAAGATTTTCGCGGTGCTGCGCGCGCACGCCATCGAACAATTCCTCTACATCGGCGGCAACGACTCGTCCGACACGGTGCGCATCGTCAGCCTGGAAGCGCAAAAGGCGAACTATCCGCTGCGCTGCATCCATATCCCCAAGACCATCGACAACGACCTGGTCGGCAGCGACCACACGCCGGGTTTTCCGTCGGCGGCGCGCTTCGTCGCCCAGGCGTTTGCCGGGGCCAATCTCGACAACGCTTCTCTGCCGGGCGTGTACGTCGGCGTGGTGATGGGCCGCCACGCGGGCTTTTTGACGGCCGCCGCGGCCGCCGGGAGAAATGCCGCCGACGACGGCCCGCACCTGATTTATCTGCCCGAGCGCACCTTCGAGATGGCGCGCTTCCTGGCCGATGTCAAGGCCGTGTATGACCGCCTGGGCCGCTGCGTGATCGCCGTTTCCGAGGGCATCCATGATGCCGATGGCAATGCGATCGCCAGCCTGCTGGCCAAAAGCGTCGAACGCGACGCCCATGGCAACGTCCAGCTGTCCGGCACCGGCGCGCTGGCCGACCTGCTGTGCGACGCCATCAAGGAGCAACTCGGCATCAAGCGCGTGCGCGGCGACACCTTCGGCTACCTGCAGCGCTCGTTTCTCGGCTGCGTCTCTCCCGTCGACCAGCGGGAAGCGCGCGAAGTGGGCAAACGGGCGGTGCAGTTCGCGCTCGAGGGAGATTGCGACGGCTCGGTGGCGATCCGCCGCAGCGGCGATAGTGCATCGGGCTACGCCGTCGACTACGTGCTGCTGCCGCTGGCCGACGTGGCCGGCAAGACGCGGGTGATGGAGGACGCCTTTATCGATGCCGACGGCACCGGGGTAACCGACGCCTTCATCAGCTACCTGCGCCCCTTGCTGGGCGCGGACATGCCGGTTTCGCACCGGCTGCGGGCGGCGCCGGTCGCTAAAATCCTGACGGTTGACTAATCGACCGCCAGGCGCATTGTCACCATCGGCGCATCGGCCTGGGCCAGATCGGCCGGATAGCGCAGGACCAGCAGATCGCCGAACGGCTGCGGCAGGTAATCGACCGTCATCCGCTGATCGCGCGAAATAAAGTTGTCCTCGGCCTGCGCCACCAATTCCGTCAGCGGCCGCTCGCCCAGTTGCGCCATCAGCCGGTTGCCAAGGCGCTTGATGCGAAACACCCCGCCATTGTCGAGGCGGTAGACGCCGGCGATTTCCGCCATCTGTTGCGGCTGCAGTTTGTAGATGTGCTGCGTAGCCGTCACGGCGATGGTCTGGTCATGGGCGAACGCGGGCGCCGCGGCCATCGCGACGAGGGCAATCGGCAGAAGGCTGCGCATGATAACGTCCTTTCGATGTTCGAACGGGGCGCGCTGCATGCGGCAGTGGCGCCGATGCCGGAAGTCTAGTCAGCCGGCCGGCACATGCAAGCGCCCAGTTGCGCACATGACGAAACTGTCTGGGCGACGGCCATCGGCCAACTTGCGGAAATGTGGCGATGATCAAATATGCATGACATGATTTTGTATCGGAACACGTAAAAACGGCGGCTCCCGTTCGCCCGGGGCCGCCGTTCCATCAAGCTTAATTACAACGCTTATTCGACGATGGTCTGGTGCTCGTCACCCTCGCGGGCGCGGATCACGCCCACCTTGGTGACGGTCTCGCCGGCCGCCTGCAGTTGCGCCAGCGCGGCGTCGGCCTGCTCGGCGGCGACGATGACGACCATGCCGATGCCGCAATTGAAAACCCTGTGCATCTCGGCGTCGGCCACACCGCCGTGCTGCTGCAGCCACTGGAACAGCGGCGGCATGGTCCAGCTCGACGAATCGAGCACCGCCGTCAGGTGCGGCTGCAGCACGCGCGGGATGTTTTCGACCAGCCCGCCGCCGGTGATGTGCACCATGCCCTTGATATCGAAATTTTCCATCAGCGCCAGCAGCGGCTTGACGTAGATGCGGGTCGGCTCCATCAGCACGTCGGCCAGTTTCCGGCCATGAAAGTCGCCGTCGAGATCGGGTTTCGCCACTTCGATGATCTTGCGCACCAGCGAGAAGCCGTTCGAATGGATGCCCGACGAGGCCAGGCCCAGCACGACGTCGCCGGCGGCGATGGTGCTGCCGTCGATGATTTTCGATTTTTCCACGGCGCCGACGGCGAAACCGGCCAGGTCGTATTCGCCGGCCGGGTACATGCTCGGCATTTCGGCGGTCTCGCCGCCGATTAAGGCGCAGCCGGCCTGCTCGCAGCCGGTGGCGATGCCGCCGACCACCGCGGTGGCGGTAGCCACGTCGAGTTTGCCGCAGGCGAAATAGTCGAGGAAGAACAGCGGTTCGGCGCCCTGCACCAGGATGTCGTTGACGCTCATCGCCACCAGGTCGATGCCGACGGTGTCGTGGCGATTCAATTCAAACGCCAGCTTGAGCTTGGTGCCGACGCCGTCGGTGCCCGACACCAGCACCGGCTCCTTGTACTTTTTGCTGATCTCGAACAGCGCGCCGAATCCACCGATGCCCTTTAAAACGCCTTCGCGCATGGTGCGCCTGGCCAGCGGCTTGATCGCTTCGACCAGGGCATCGCCCGCATCGATGTCGACACCCGCATCGCGGTAGGAAAGAGACACATTCGAAGGTTGGTTCATGGTGATTTTGGCAGCGGAGGCGGTAAAATGGAGGGCGGCGAAGCACGCGCCGGCAATCGCTCCGGCACGCGGTCAAGCCGGTATTTTATCAAAGTCCGATCACCACGCTCTCATTCATGCCCTTCCCCTTCACGCCGGAACAAAAACAAACCGCGTTCTGGCTGGCGGTGTGGCTGGCATTCTTCCTGCTGGTGTACGCGCTCGGCCCGGTACTGACGCCGTTCCTGGCCGCCGCCATCCTGGCTTACGCCCTCAACGGCGGCGTCGATTACCTGGCCGCGCGGCGGATCAAGCGCTGGCAGATTCCGCGCGTGCTGGCCGTCGCCCTGGTGATGCTGCTGTTTCTGGCCTGCCTGACCGCGCTGGTGCTGATCGTGCTGCCGGTGCTGCAGACCGAGATTCCCCTGTTGCTGGCGCAGATTCCCGCCTTCCTGGTCCGGCTCGACAATGTGCTCTCGCCCAAGCTGCACGAGATGGGATTTAAAATCAAACTCGACAGCACCGGCCTGCGCGCCCTGCTCAGCGAACAGTTCGCCGGCGCCGGCGGCGACGAAATCTGGACCACCATCCTGGCCTCGGCAAGGGTGGGCGGCACCCGCGTGCTGGGCTGGCTGGTCACGCTGATCCTGATTCCCGTCGCCCTGTTCTACCTGCTGCTCGACTGGCACAAGCTGCTCGACTCCGTCAGCCACGCCGTGCCGCGCCGCTGGGTGGGGCAGACGGTCGGCATGGCGCGCGAAGTCAATGTCCTGCTGGCCCAGTACCTGCGCGGCCAGCTCTTGGTGATGCTGATCCTGGCGGCCTATTATTCGGTCGGGCTGACCATCGCCGGCTTCGAAGTGGCCCTGCCGGTCGGCATACTGACCGGCCTGCTGGTGTTCATTCCCTACCTCGGCTTCGGCCTCGGCCTGATCCTGGCGCTGATCGCCGCCATGCTGCAGTTCTCGGGCTGGGGCGGCCTGATCGCGGTGGCCGTCATCTACGGCTGCGGCCAGCTGATCGAGGGATTTTTCCTCACTCCGCGCCTGGTCGGCGAGCGCATTGGCCTGAACCCCCTGGCGGTGATTTTCGCCCTGCTGGCGTTCGGCCAGCTGTTCGGTTTTGTCGGCGTGCTGCTGGCGCTGCCCGCGTCGGCCGTGCTGATGGTCGCGTTTCGCCATCTGCGCCACCATTACTTGCGCAGCACCTTCTATAATGCAGGCTGAATCACTTGAAAACACGCGGTACCGTATGAGACGACCCCGATAATGAAACAGCTGGTGCTCGACCTGGGCGCGGAGCAGGCGCAAAGCCTCGATTCGTTCGAGGTGGGCCAAAATGCCGAACTGGCGCACCTGATGCACCAGTTCGCGGGGAGAAGCTCGCGCGAGCACTTTGCGTATCTGTGGGGCGAGGCATCGGCCGGCAAGACCCACCTGCTGCACGCCCTGGCCGCCACGCCGGGCTCGCGCTACATTCGCGCCGACCATCCCGCCGATTTCATCTATGCGCCTGAGGTCTCGCTGTATTTACTCGACGACTGCGGCGCCCTGAGCGCCGACGCCCAGATCGACGCCTTCGCCCTGTTCAACCAGATCCGCGAGCACGGCGCCTACATGGTCAGCACCGGCGCGGTGCCGCCGGCGGTGCTGCCGGTGCGCGAAGATTTACGCACCCGGATGGGATGGGGCTTGATTTACCAGATCCACGGCCTGTCCGACGAAGAAAAAATCGCCGCGCTGACGCACGCCGCCGACGCCCGCGGCCTGACGATTTCAGCGAGCGTGTTACCCTATCTGCTGTCCCATTTTCGGCGCGACATGCGCTCCCTGTCGACGATGCTAGACGCCCTCGATCAATATTCCCTCGAAACCCAGCGGCCGGTGACCCTGCCGCTGCTGCGCGATTTGCTGCAACAGGCGGCAGCGCCGGAAGAGGATAAACCATGACCCGCCTGGCCCTGTTCGACCTCGATCATACCCTGCTGCCCATCGACTCCGACCACGAATGGGGCGAGTTTTTGGTGCGCACCGGCGCCGTCGACGCCGCCGCCTTCAAACGCGCCAACGACGATTTTTATGCGCAGTACCAGGCCGGCACCCTCGACCCGGTCGAATACCTCGAATTCGCCCTCGGCACCCTGGCCCGCTTTCCGCGCGAGCAGCTCGACGCCATGCACGCGCAATTCATGGTCGAAGTGATCGAACCGGCGATCCTGCCGCAGGCGCGCGCCTTGCTGCAAAAGCACCTCGACGCCGGCGACGTCGTCGCCATCGTCACCGCCACCAACCGTTTCGTCACCGCGCCGATCGCCGCCGCCCTCGGGGTCGAGCACCTGATCGCCGCCATGCCGGAACAGGACGAGAGCGGCCGCCTGACCGGCAAGCTGCTCGGCGTGCCCACTTCCGGCGCCGGCAAGGTCACCCACACGCACGCCTGGCTGGCGGCGCTGGGAATGCCGCTGGCGAACTTCGAGAGCAGCCATTTTTACAGCGACTCGCACAACGACATCCCCCTGCTGTCGGTCGTCACCCACCCGGTGGCGACCAATCCCAACGCGGCCCTCAGCAAGCATGCGTCCCAACACGGCTGGCCTTCACTCCAACTATTCAATGATCAATAAATTCATCCGCAAGATCCTCGGAGTCAAAGAACCGGTGCGCGACCCCACCCAGGCCGTCGTGCTGGGCCCTGCCGAACACGGCATCGATCCCAAGCTGGTGTCGTCGAACGCGATCCGGGTCACTTCCTCGCTGCAGGAAGCCGGTTTCAAGGCCTTCGTGGTCGGCGGCGCCGTGCGCGACCTGCTGCTGGGCGTAAAACCGAAAGACTTCGATATCGCCACCGACGCCACTCCGGAACAGGTCAAGCGCTTGTTCAGGCGTGCCTTCATCATCGGCCGGCGCTTTCAGATCGTCCACGTGATGTTCGGCCAGGACTTGCTGGAAGTGACCACGTTCCGCGGCGCCGGCGACAGCAACGCCCCCAAGGATGAACACGGCCGCGTGTTACGCGACAACAGCTTCGGCCCCCAGCACGAAGACGCCATGCGCCGCGATTTCACCATCAACGCCATGTACTACGATCCCGCCACCGAACAGGTGATGGATTACCACGGCGGCATCGAAGACATCCGCGCGAAAATTTTGCGCATCATCGGCCAGCCGGAAGCGAGATATCGCGAAGACCCGGTGCGCATGCTGCGCGTGGTGCGCTTCGCCGCGCGCCTCGGTTTCACCATCGAGCCGACCACGCGCGCGCCGATCGCCGTGATGGCGCCGCTGATCGACAACGTGCCGGCCGCCCGCGTGTTCGACGAAATGCTGAAATTGCTCATGAGCGGCCACGCGCTGGCCTGCCTGCAGCAGTTGAGAACCGAAGGCCTGCACCACGGCCTGCTGCCGCTGCTCGACGTCGTTCTCGAGCAGCCGATCGGCATGAAATTCGTCACCCTGGCGCTCGAGTCCACCGACAACCGCATCAAGGCCGGCAAGGGCGTCTCGCCCGGTTTCCTGTTTGCTTCGCTGTTGTGGCACCAGGTGGTGGAAAAATGGACCGCTTACCGGGCCGCCGGCGAGTCGCCGATCCCCGCCCTGCACCTGGCCGCCGACGACGTGCTCGATTCGCAAACCGAACAGCTGGCCCTGCAGCGCAAAATCGCCTCCGACATGCGCGACATCTGGTCGATGCAGCCGCGCTTTGAACGGCGCAACGGCAAGGCGCCCTATAAACTGCTGGAGCACGTGCGCTTTCGCGCCGGTTACGATTTCCTGCTGCTGCGCTGCGCTTCCGGCGAAATCGACATGGAGCTGGGCGAGTGGTGGACCGCGTTTTATGAAGGCGACGCCGCCGAACGCGAGCAGTTGTTGACCAGCGAGCGCATGCCGGCGCCGGGCGCCAGGAAAAAACGCGCGCCGCG